>NZ_JBFTNT010000101.1:0-14214 GCF_056397585.1 Pedobacter sp. 05L430
ACATCAGATGGAATATTAAGTCCAAGATTATTACGAATGGAGGACATAATTTCCTGTCGGCTTAAAAACTCGCCTTCAATTTCAGAAGTCTTCACCGCTTCTGATATCATAATCTGCAACAATGCTTCTTGCTGAATGTCTGGTGGCAAAGTTTGTAATATGCCGTTCACTTCACCTGTTTCCAGTGTAAAGGCGTATAACATAGCCTCGCTTTTATTAAGCTGAATCTTAAAATCTGGCCACTCCGGTAGTTCCCAATTATATTTCATGAGCCAATTATTTTTACTAATCGGCTCAAATATAGTGAATTTATGAGCCGATTAGTAAAAATAATCGGCTCATAAATTCACTATGACTTTTAACGAACAATAACGAGTTTTATACTGTTATGTAATCACTAAGTTCGTTACCTGCTGTGAAATCAGAAAAAAATGACATAATTATAGTTGGTGGTGGCTTAGCTGGATTAACCTGTGCAATACATTTACTAAAGTCCGGATTTGGCGTTACCCTAGTAGAAAAAAACCATTACCCGCAGCATAGGGTTTGCGGCGAATACATTTCAAATGAGGTTATTCCGTATTTGAAATGGCTTGATGCTGACCCGGCCGGGCTAAATCCAACAGAAATTACCCGATTGTCTATTTCTTCTGCCAATGGCAAAACAATAAACACAGAATTGCCGCTCGGCGGTTTTGGAATTAGCCGCTTTGCACTTGATCATTTTCTTTACCAAAAGGCGTTGCAAAATGGATGCACTTTCATAAATGATACTGTAACCGCTATTGATTTCAAGGATGATGTATTTAGCATTAGCACAGCCAAAACTGGTTTGCTTAACGCAAAAATTGCAATTGGCGCTTTTGGAAAAAGATCATCATTAGATCAAAAAATGGAACGGGGATTTATTCAAAAAAAATCGCCGTGGCTCGCAGTAAAAGCACACTACAAGGGCGATTTTCCGGATGATCTGGTTGCACTTCATAATTTTAAAGGAGGGTATTGTGGCGTTTCTAAAGTTGAAAACGACCGCATTAACATCTGTTACCTAACAGATTACCAAAGCTTTAAAGCGCATAAAAACATTACAGATTTTCAAAAACAAGTACTTTACAAAAACCCTCATTTAAAAGAAGTATTTGAAAACTGCATTCCATTATTTGATCAACCGCTAACCATAAGTCAGATTTCTTTCGAGAAAAAAGAGTCTGTTTATAACCATATTTTAATGGTTGGAGATACCGCAGGTTTAATCCATCCTTTGTGTGGAAACGGAATGGCGATGGCCATCCACAGCGCCAAACTTTGTGCAGAATTAACCATTCAATTTTTGAATGGCAATATCTCATCAAGAAATCTATTAGAAGAAAAATATGAAAAAGTATGGAACCTGAATTTCAAAAATAGACTGACCGTGGGGAAACTTCTGTCGGGGATTATAAGAAAAGGAAAACTCTTCGCTCCATTGTTAAATCTATTGATTAAATTCCCTTCTATATTACCTCAAATTATTAAAAAGACTCACGGAAAACCAATTATTTAAATGCTTGTAAACACCAGTCGAAGAAGCGAAGCACCTGAAATAATGGATAATTTCTCTATGGAAGGAGAAATACTAAGAGACGCTTTAGACAAAATTGCAAGCATAAACAGGTTGCTGGGCGGAAACAAAGTAACCTTGCAGGGCGTAACAACCTTAATAAAAAACACCGGGACTTTTAGCAATAATACCGCAAAAGAGATTAGCATTTTAGATGTAGGTTGTGGGAATGGTGATATGCTGAGAACCCTTGCAGATTATGCTGCTAAAAATAATTTAAAGTTTAAACTAATTGGAATTGATGCCAACAATTATACCATTGGCTATGCGCAGCAGTTATCCAAAAACTACCCAAACATTAGCTACGTATGTACAGATATTTTCAATGAAATTGAACAACAAAGCTCTTACGATGTTATCCTTTGTACATTAACCCTTCACCATTTCAAAGATTCGGAAATACTGAAACTGATGAACGGTTTTAGAAATCAGGCAGAGATGGGTATTGTGGTTAACGATTTACATAGAAGTGCTATTGCTTATTACCTGTTTTTGGCGATATGCTTTGTTTTCAGGCTCAATAAAATGTCTAAAGATGATGGATTGGTTTCGATACTTAGGGGTTTTAAAAAGGCCGACCTCCAATCTTATTCCAGGGAACTGGACTTTAAAAAATATACGGTAAAATGGAAATGGGCATTTCGTTATCAATGGATAATTCCAACTTCCAATTAACAAAAACCATTTATGAGCGTAAAGATCAAAACCATTGCTAAGCTGCTGCCCCGGTATTCAAGAAAAACTGAAGAAATTATACCTTTTTTAGATTCTTGGTTAAGCGGACAAGATGAACGTTTCATTAGAAAAGTAAAAAAGATATTTGAAAACGCAGGCGTTGACCAGCGCTATTCAATCATGTCGCCTGAAGAAGTATTCAGCAACCTGACTTTTGAAGAAAGGAATAACATTTATGTAAGAGAGGGCATAAACCTTGCTACCGAATGCTTAAAAAAAGCTTTGAAAAAAGCGACATGGTTACCTGAAGATCTGGATTATATAATTACAGTGAGCTGCACGGGTATCATGATTCCTTCGTTAGATGCATACCTCATCAATACCTTAAATCTGAAACAAGATATCGTTCGCTTACCGGTTACGGAAATGGGATGTGCGGCTGGTGTTTCGGGCATGATATACGCCAATAATTTTCTGAAAGCCAATCCTGGGAAACGGGCTGCTGTTGTGGCATACGAATCGCCTACAGCAACATTTCAGGTAAATGATTTTTCTATGGCCAACATTGTTAGCGCGGCAATTTTTGGTGATGGCGTGGCTTGTGCGTTACTGTCATCTCATTCTGATGATGAGGGTCCGGAAATTATTGMGGATGAAATGTATCACTTCTACAATGCAGAACAGATGATGGGTTTTAAACTGGTAAACAGTGGTTTGCAAATGGTTTTGGATGTTGCAGTGCCTGATACGATAGAAAGTCATTTCCCTGATATAATCCATCCGTTTTTAGCGAAACACGAGTTAACGATAGATGATATCGATCATCTGATCTTTCATCCGGGGGGAAAAAAAATTGTTCAGCTTGTTGATGACTTATTTGGTAAATTAGATAAGAATATAGAAGATACTAAAGCGGTTTTAAGATTGTTTGGAAATATGTCGAGCGCCACGGTTATGTACGTTTTAGAACGCTTTATAGAGGGTGAGCAAAAGGCCGGAGATTTGGGGCTGATGTTAAGCTTTGGCCCGGGGTTTTCTGCGCAAAGAATATTGTTGAAATGGTGATTTAAAGTTAGTTTTGCGTCATCTCGAACGCAGAGAGATCTCTCTTGAAATCGCAATCATAAACAAGAGATCTCTCTGCGTTCGAGATGACAAGACGAAAATAAAAAAGATATAAACATAACATGAATAAAGAAGAAATTTTGGCCCACTTGCCTTACTCCAAACCGTTTTTATTTGTAGATGAAATACTTCATATTGATGAAAACGGATCAAGCGGAACTTTCACATTTGATAAAGATCTTGACTTTTACAAAGGTCACTTTAAAGATCATCCGGTTACACCCGGTGTAATTTTAACTGAAACAATGGCTCAAATTGGTTTGGTTTGTTTGGGGATATACCTTACAGGAAGTGCTGAAGGTGGTGTACCGGGACATGTAATGCTAACTTCTACTGCTATTGATTTTATGAAACCGGTATTCCCGGGAGAAAAAGTAAAGGTTGTTGCAGAAAAGGTGTATTTCCGCTTTAAAAAACTAAACTGTACTGTACAAATGCTAAATGATCAGCATGAAGTGGTATGCAAAGGCACAATAGCCGGAATGGTAACCAATAAAATGAATGGATAACAGAGTTGTTGTAACAGGATTAGGTGTTGTTGCCCCAAATGGAGTTGGCTTAACTGCATTTACCGATGCCATAAAAAACGGTACTTCGGGTATTAAACACGATCCTCAGTTAGAACAACTGCAGTTTTCTTGTCAGATAGCTGGTAAACCTGAACTGTCTGATGATTTTATTGCGCAATATTTTACAGCCTTAGAACTAAGGAATTTTAACAGTACAGGCATCCTGTATGGCGTTATTGCCGGTATGGATGCCTGGAAAGATGCAGGCTTAACCATTACTGAAGGTGATGAACCTGATTGGGACTGCGGAACAATATTTGGAACCGGCACTTCGGGTATTGATAAATTCAGAGAGTCTATCTATAAAGTTGATGACCTGCAACWCAGGAAACTTGGCAGCACTGTAGTGGTGCAAACGATGGCTAGCGGAATCAGCGCTTACCTGGGCGGCAAGCTTGGATTGGGAAATCAGACAACCACAAACTCATCGGCCTGCATTACCGGCGCAGAAAGCATTTTAATGGCTTATGAGCGAATTAAAACCGGGCAGGCGACAAAGATGCTCGCTGGCAGCACAAGCGACAGCGGGCCTTATATATGGGCCGGATTTGATGCAATGAAAGTTTGCACTTACAAACACAACTCGTCTCCAGAACAAGGATCGCGACCAATGAGTGCCAGTGCAAGCGGCTTTGTGCCTGGAAGCGGTGCAGGAGCGATGGTTTTGGAATCGCTGGATAGTGCCCTAAAGCGAAATGCAACAATTTATGGGGAAATAATAGGAGGCCATATCAATTCAGGCGGACAAAGAGGCACCGGAACAATGACAGCTCCAAATAGCATTGCTGTTCAACGCTGCATAAAAGGAGCCTTGCAAAATGCAGGCATTAAAGCCAGCGAAGTAGATGCCATTAACGGGCATCTTACAGCAACCTCTAAAGACGCCACAGAAATCCAGAACTGGAGTATCGCCTTGAATAGAAAAGGTTCAGATTTCCCCTATATCAACTCTTTAAAATCTACAATCGGCCATTGCCTAAGTGCCGCCGGAAGCATTGAATGTGTCGCTTCAATTTTACAATTGCATCATGATTTTATATTCCCGAATATCAATTGTGAAGATCTAAATCCAGAGATTAGCGACGCGATAGATTTCAATAGAATTCCGCAACAATTGTTGAACACAAATGTTAATATTGTGGCTAAAGCAAGCTTTGGATTTGGAGATGTAAATGCTTGTATTATCTTAAAAAAATACGTTAAATAATATGGACAGAGCAGAATTAATAGCGAGGCTTACGCCTATTATTGCTACCTATGCACAAGATAAAGATGCAGTAGCCTCAATAAATGAAACCACTGATTTCATTAAAGACCTGAAGATCAATTCTGCAAACCTGGTTGATGTAATTTTAGATGTTGAAGAGGAGTTTGATATCGAGATTGACAACCTATCGATGGAACGAATGCTAAATGTAAGTGCTGCAATGGAAATCATTGAGGATAAACTGAAAACAAAATGATAGGCAACGATATAGTAGATCTTGTACAGGCCGCGATAGATAGTAACTGGAAACGGAAGGGTTATCTGGATAAGATCTTTAACTCTGAGGAGCAATTTATGATCACCTCCGGCATTCATCCTTCTATGATCATATGGTTGCTATGGAGTATGAAAGAATCGGCCTATAAAATATATTCAAGGGAGGCTAAACTCCGTGAGTTTGCCCCGCTTAAACTTCAATGCAGCAACCTGATCATTCACAACGATACAGCCACCGGAAATGTTTCTTATGAGAATGAGCTATACTATACTGAAAGCTATTTTGATGAGCATTACATTCACACTATAGCCTCAACAAAACTGGAAGAACTGGGAAAGGTTGAAATTAAGATAACCGACCATGCACTGTTTGATTACAAAAAAACTAAACCGGCATCGGTAAGTCACCATGGTGCATACCTTGCCTTAGTTTATTTATAAATTCTCTTCTATCAGCAGGTTAATTATTCCATCTACCAATCCAACTTTAGGTACGTAGATCTGTTTAATGCCTGTCCACTTCATTAAAGTAATGTAGATTTCACAGGCTGGAATAATTACGTCGGCCCTATCCGGATTAAGACCAAACACGCTAATCCTTTCCTTTAAAGAATGTCCGTTCAGTTGGTTGTACAATCCTTTTAATTTCAGGAATGATAGTGGCATCCCGTCCTTTTCGTCCGACATTCTGAACAACTTATTGATGTTTCCACCAGTTCCAATACCTGCCACATTTTTAAGGTTTTTTGTATTCTCTTTGACCCACAGCCGCATATCTTCCCAGGTCTCGTCCTTGTCCTGGTTGTCGAGGATTCGGATAGTACCTATATCGAAAGATTTAGACGCTACCGGCTCTTTGTTTACAAAAACCGAAAGTTCAGTACTACCTCCACCTACGTCTATATACAGATAGCTCTTTTTAGCATCCAGGTTTTCTTCGATATGGTTAGCGTAAATGATGTTTGCTTCTCGCTGGCCTTCAATAATTTCCAGATCAAGATCGGCAACTTCTTTAATCCTTTTTATCACCTCAGCTCCGTTCTCCGCTTCGCGCATTGCAGATGTAGCACAAGCAAGATATTCTGAAACGTGATAAACATCCATCAGATTTTTAAAAGCACTCATTGTTTTAACAAGGTCTTCTACTTTACGATCTGATAACCTGTGATCTAGAAACGCATCATCTCCCAGCCTTAATGGTACCCTTACCAGGGTATTCTTTTTATAACTATAGCCTTTTTCTGTTTTTGAGATATCAGCTATCAGTAACCTTACAGCGTTTGACCCTATATCTATTGCAGCGTATCTTAACATTGCTCTATTGGTGTTTATTTTTTAAGTAATTATAGGTTTGCACCTGCGCCCTAACTTTTGTTGTGAGTCTGTTTTTATGGTATTTGTTGTTGTTTAAGCGAGTAATATCCCGGGCCTTTACATTATCTTGTAGTTGAAACTCAATGATATCTCTTATTTCCTGTCGCACTTCTTCATCTAAAACCGGGAAGCCCACTTCTACCCTATGTTCAAAGTTCCTGCTCATCAGATCTGCAGACGAAAGAAACATTTCCTCTTTATTATTATTGCCAAATATGAATACCCTGGCATGCTCCAGAAACTTATCGATGATGCTTATAACAGTGATGTTTTCACTAAAGCCTTCTATGCCCGGAACAAGCGTGCAAATGCCGCGAACAATAAGTTTAACAATTACCCCTGCATTACTCGCCTCGTAAAGTTTCTCTACGATCCCTTCGTCCGCAAGGCTATTTACCTTTAAGATTAGGTAGGCTGTTTTGCCTTGCTTTGCAAACTTAATCTCTCTATCTATCAAACCATATATCTTGGTTCTGGATTCGAGTGGCGATACGATCAGGTGCTTAAATCCTTTTATGACCATCCTCTTGTTCAAGGCATTAAAAAGCTTAAGCAAATCCTGTGTAATTTCTTTTTTAGCGGTAAAAATACTGTGATCGCAATAGAGCTTAGCTGTTTTCTCGTTAAAATTACCGGTAGCAAGATTGGCGTAGTAAACGGCTCGCCCCTTCTCCATTCTTTTAACCAGACAGATTTTTGAGTGCACTTTATAATCCGTTAAGCCGTAATTAACATGTACACCTTCCTCTTCTAATTTGCTTGTCCAGAATATGTTTGCCTGCTCATCAAACCTGGCTTTTAATTCAACCAGGCAATGAACCTTTTTACCATTTTTAGCTGCATTTATCAGGGCATTTACAACTCTGGAGTTTTCTGCCAATCGGTACAGTGTAATATTGATTTCTGTTACCTTAGGATCAATTGCGGCCTCACGTAAAAACAGAATGATATAATCGTAGGACTGATAAGGTAAATTGATCAGATAATCACGTTCGCTTAGTTTATTAAAGATGCTTTCGGTACGGTGTAGACCCGCTACTTTCAAAGGTGCATTTTTTGCATATTCCAGGTCTTTAGAACCTACGTTTGGAAAGGCAATAAAATCTCCGAATTTATGATATCTGTTTCCGGGAATTAAACTTTCGGCCTCTATCTTAAGTTTAGAAATCAAAACCGTAAGCATCTCAAACGGCATCTCAGTATCGTAAAGAAGGCGCATTGGTTTACCCTTTTTACGTTTATCCAGACTGGTTTTCAGGTCTTCAACAAATTTATCATTGATGTTTTTATCTATATCCAGCTCCGCATCTCTGGTGAGCTGAATAGAATATGCATCTATAACATCATAATTAAAAACATAGAAGATATCATCTAAACAGTACTTAATTATATCCTCGGCCAGGATGATAAATTTAAGTCCATTTGTTTCAGGCAGAACAAGGAACCTTGGCAAATCCGGAGGCAGCTCTATTAGTGCATACTTCTCGCTTTTCTTTGATGTTTTTTTTGAAAGCCGAACAAAGAAATATAAATATCGATCTTTAAGTTCCGGAAAGGGCTTATCCAGATCAATCATAATAGGAACAAGAGTTGAAAGTATTCTGTCTCTGAAATGGTTGCGAACAAATTCTCCACGTGCAACGTTAAGTTGCGTTTCGTTTAAAATAAAGATCCTGTTCTGTGCTAATTCATTTATTAGTGTTGCCTGAAAAAGCTGCTCAAACTTACGCTCCTGCTTTACAACAATGTTCTTTATCTCGTTTAAAATCTTTTTAGGGTTAAAGCCCAATAATGCTTTGGCCTTATCATTTAGGTTAGATAACCGGCTTAATGTGGCTACCCTTACCCGATAAAATTCCTCAAGGTTCGACGAGAAGATAGATAAAAACTTGATCCGTTCTATGAGCGGTACGGTTTCATCGGCAGCTTCTTGCAAAACCCGTTCGTTAAAATACAACCAACTGATCTCTCTGTTTAGAAACGGCGCCTTTTTTTTCATTAAATATTATTGGTCCTCAAAACTGCAAATTCTATTGTTAAGTAATTGTTAATTATTACTCAATTAATAGGTTTAAACTTAACTCTTAATCTAACCGGCCTTATTTAGTCTTTTGGGGCGGTGTTTTTGGTGCAGCAGGCTTTGTGGCTTTTTTAACAGGAGTCTTACTTGCAGCAGGTTTTGCGGGTGCCGCCTTAGTTACGGGTTTAGCTGCAGTTTTAGCTACTGCTTTAGCAACAGGTTTTGGTACAGTTTTTTCCGCTACTTTAGCAACAGTACCTTCTACTGATTTAGAGATTGCTTTAGCTGCTTTTTCTTCTGTTGCAATTGCAGCTACTTTAACACTTTGGGCCACTGGCCTTGCTTTTGCAACCGCTTTTTTGACTACTTTTTTTGCAGTTTTAGCTCCTTTAACTGTACTTTTCTTTACTTCTTCAACCTTTTTGCCTATAGGTTCTTTTGATGAAGTTGCTTCGTCAATTTTATTTTCTACAACTGTTTTTACATCCTTAAATTTCTTCGATAATTTTTTGGCAACAAACTTACTGGCAATCTCAATATCCTTACCTATTCTTTCTGCATCATGTCCCAGATGTTTTACCGCTTCCAGAAATTTCTCTCTTAAACTTTTTTCTAATTCTTTTTTAACCGCCTTTTTTGAGTCTTTTTTTTGCACCTTTGAGTTATTGGTTTTCATATGTTATAAGTTTTAGTTTAACAGCTTATGAATGGTTCATAATAATTTCGTTTTTTTGTACAGAGAAATCAATATTTACTTAAATCTAATATATTTTTTACTATAAAGCTATAATCATGCCCACTTTCGATATTGTAAGCAAAGTAGATGCTCAAACATTTGATAATGCGATGAACAACGCAAAAAAGGAAATCCTTAACCGTTATGATTTCAGCACTTCAAAAAGCACCATTGACCACGATAAAAAAACCAATGTAATTACCATAGTTACGGAGGATGATATGCGCTTAAAAGCAATTGAAGATGCTATTATTTCCAGGATGGTAAAGCAGAATCTTGATGCTAAGAGTCTGGATTTTGGTAAAGAACAATATGCATCAGGCAACATGATCCGTAAAGAAATTACGGTTAAGGAAGGCATAGACAAAGAGACTGCAAAGAAGATAGTCGCAAAAATAAAAGCAAGCGGACTAAAGGTACAGCCATCTATGATGGATGATCAGGTTCGTGTACAAAGCAAAAGCATTGATGACCTGCAAGCTGTGATTTCACTTTGCAGAAAAGAGGATTTCGGACAACCTTTGCAATTCATAAACATGAGGAACTAATGGAAATTGAAGATCATGGTTTTATCTTTTCAGATGATAAGAATAAAATAGATCCTATTGCTATTCATCATTATCTGAGCACCCAATCTTACTGGGCAGAGAATATTCCGTTAGACATTGTTGAAAGATCCATAGAAAACTCATTGTGCTTTGGAATTTACAAAGACACTAAACAAATTGGCTTTGCCAGATGGATCACAGACAAGGCTACTTTTGCATACCTTGCTGATGTTTATGTTGAAGAAATATATAGAGGACAAGGCTTATCAAAAAAGCTGATGTCGCTAATGCTTTTCCATAAAGACCTTCAGGGATTAAGAAGATATATGCTGGCAACCCAGGATGCCCATGGCTTATATGCTCAATTCGGTTTTAAACCCATTGAACATCCCGACAGGCTAATGGGAATAGCAATTAAAAACCCTTATAAAGACTTGTAATATTTTGTAAAAACAATTTTTAAACTGTTTTTACATCATCGTCGCTATAATCCTGAATATCTGTAATATATCCATTTAGGATCAGAAAATCGAACAAAGGTTTGGCATCGGGAGTTACCGGCATATTTGCCGAAGTAACTACTTCATTTGTTTTCTTATCAAGGAATGGATAGGCAAAAAGTTTTACATTTTTGCTAAACATATCGCTCACATAACTTAGCAACAGGCTGCTGTAATCTTCGCCAAAGTTATTTGAGTTAAATACAAATTTCAGGTTATTGATATTGGTAGATATACCTACACTTTTTGGCCTGCATCGATCCAGGTATTTAGCTAGTTTATTGTGTCTGGAAAAGTTTGATACGATTACCTTATTTCCGGTTTTACACATCTCTTCTGCTCTTTTTGCAACGGCCCTCAAATCTACTTCATGCAAGTCATCGCCGGTCGACAATAAGTTAGACATCAATACCTCTATAAGAACACTCAGGTTGTCTTCCTTTACATTTTCTGTCTTTACAAACTGATCAACAGCTTTGTTGAGCATGCTAAAATTTGGATGAGATTTTTGCGCATACTTTGTACGCAGAATCATGATATCTTTTTTATACAGCAAATCTTTAGGCAAACAAGGCTGACCCTGAGCGTCAAAAATAGCTGCATCGGAGAAGTCCTTAACGATCAGATATAGATTTAACAAGATGTTATCCGCACCTTTAAATACTGGCCCGTTCACAGAAATAAGATCTATTTCGACTGATCCAACAGTTAAATTATCTGCCAATGACTCTATCATTGCCCTGCGGTCCTGATTGTAATAAAATGCTGCGTAAACAAGGTTAACACCAATTATACCCAAAACGTTTTGCTGTAAAGCGGCATCAGTATCAAGCAAACGAACATGAAAAAATATTTCGTTGGGCTCCCCTCCTGGCTCTGATTGAAAGCGAAGTCCTATCCAACCATGCGGGTCATTAGATTTGTTGTAGTTAAGTGTAGTTACTGTATCTGCAAAAGCGAAAAAAGTTCTGTCATCATACTTTTCGCCGCTCAATCTTTCAGTTAATAAACCAAATTCATGGTTTAACATTTTCAATAGTCTGGATTTGCTCACATATCTGCCAGACTCTTCAACACCATAAATTGCATCACTAAATGTCATGTCGTATGCCGACATTGTTTTTGCAACCGTACCCGACGCGGCACCTGCGGTGAAGAAATTACGGGCCACTTCCTGTCCAGCACCTATCTCTGCAAATGTTCCGTAAATTTTAGGGTTTAAGTTAATCTTTAAAGCTTTACGCTTAGTATCAAGGATTTCTCTTTCCATTTTGCAAAAATAACACAATCAGATGGATTTAGACGATAAAATCCCTATATTGATGCCAATTATTTTCATACAGAAAATTTGTTCCGTAAAATCGATGCTGAACGTTAAAAACCTCGACATACAATTCCTAAACAAAGAGGATAAATCCTGGCTTAAAGCAGTTAACAATGTGAGTTTCTCCATTGACAAGGGTAAAGTACTTGGTATTGTTGGAGAGTCCGGATCAGGAAAATCTGTAACTTCCTTCTCTATTATGAGACTCCATGATCCGCAAAGCACAATGATTGGAGGTGAAGTGGAATTTGACAACATTGATCTGCTAAATTTAACACCCRAAGAAATCAGAGACTACAGAGGCAATAAAATTGCCATGATTTTTCAGGAGCCCATGACTTCTTTAAATCCGGTTTTTACTTGCGGAGCCCAGGTCGAAGAAGCGATTATACTACATCAAAAGCTTGATAAGTATACGGCAAAAAACAAAACCATAGCTCTTTTTAAGGAAGTTCAGCTTCCGCGTCCGGAACATATATTTGACAGTTATCCCCATCAACTTTCCGGAGGACAAAAGCAAAGAGTTATGATTGCCATGGCGCTTAGCTGTAATCCGGAACTTTTAATAGCAGACGAACCTACAACCGCTCTTGATGTAACGGTTCAAAAAACGATCCTGGAGTTATTACTAAAGCTTAAACAGGAACGTGATATGGCCATGATATTCATATCTCATGACCTGGCCGTAATTAGCGAAATCGCAGATGAAGTGGCCGTTATGTATAAGGGTGAAATTGTTGAACAGGGATCGGCAGATCAGATTTTTCATCACCCACAACATCCGTATACTAAAGGTTTGCTTGCCTGCAGACCTGCACCGAATAGGTTACTAAAAAAGTTACCCGTTGTGGCCGACTTTTTAAATGAAGACTCGGATCAGGCGATTGCACATCTAATGGCACAAAATAGTTATACTGATTCTGAAATCGAACAGAGAAGGGCTCAGCTATATGGTCAAAAACCGCTATTGGAGGTTAAAGACCTGTGTACCTGGTATCCCATAAGGAATGGTTTGTTTGGCAAAACCACTGATTATGTAAAGGCAGTTGACCATATTAACTTCGATGTTTTTCCTGGTGAAACGCTTGGACTTGTAGGTGAATCGGGCTGTGGAAAAACTACCTTAGGCCGTAGTATCTTAAGGCTGGTTGAGCCTACCTCAGGACAGATCATTTTTGATGGCAACAACATCACCTCTCTTAACAGAAGAGACCTGCGTGGATTGAGAAAAGATGTACAAATAATTTTTCAGGATCCATACTCTTCTTTAAATCCAAGACTTACCATAGGCAATGCTTTAATGGAACCTTTACAGGTACATGAGGTATTAGATAATGACACCAAAAGAAAGGCTCATATATTAAATCTACTTGAACGTGTTGATCTGAAAGCCGAACATTTCAACAGATATCCACATGAGTTTTCGGGCGGTCAGCGCCAACGTATTGTAATTGCCAGAGCACTTGCCTTACAACCGCGATTTATTATTTGCGATGAATCGGTATCTGCACTGGATGTTTCTGTACAGGCCCAGGTATTGAATCTGTTGCGCCAGTTGCAGCAGGAATTTGGACTTACCTATATTTTTATCTCTCACGATCTTGCAGTTGTAAAACACATTTCTGATCGGATGATTGTGATGAATAAAGGAAAAATTGAGGAACAAGGATATCCTGATGATATCTATAACGAATTGGGGATAATTACCATATCACTATCTTCGTTTTGCAAAATCATATTGATGAGTGTAATATCCAATATTTTACCCTCATGATCCCCTACCTTAATATGATCTCCTAATGAAAGCCTGTCGGAAAACATGATAATTAAACCATTGATCATATTGGCAACATAGTCTTTGAATGTAACTGCCAATGCTGCTGCAACAATAGAAATACTAAATACCAGATCCTGTAATTTCACATCCCAGAATGAGGTTAATGCCAGCATAAAAAACACTGTGTTCAATATCGACTCAATCCGGTTAATACCCAGAATGAAATTATCCTTAATGTTGCTCTTAAACTTATGTTTTTTGATGTACCAATAAATAACCACCCATCTGATGATAGAGATTGCCAGACTTGGTCCCAGAAAGATCATAAAGCCACTCGTTATTCTTGCCAAACGTGGGTACTCAACATAGATTTGCGGCTTGTTGATATAAAAATAAACCAACAGCGAATAAATCAATGCCTTTATCAGGATCATCAGCAATTCCTTGCCGGTTTTTCTTTCTCTGTCTTCTATCATTTTATAC
>NZ_JBFTNT010000102.1:0-13457 GCF_056397585.1 Pedobacter sp. 05L430
AATTATAACCAGATATCAGAAATCACGGGGATAAAGTATCAATCTGTAGTTAATCAGGTTTACCGTGCAGTTCAGATTTTACGTGAAACCTGTCTACTTTCCAATATTTATGCAGCTTAGAAAATTAAAACCACTCTTAACCTTTGTTGTTGCTCTGGCTGGTTTCTTTAGTTCTGTTAGGGCACAGCAACTGGTTTCAGGATCTCTTCAGCAATTGTATTCTCCGGATAAAAATATCTTAATAACATTCTATCAGAAACAATTAACCGACCGTACCCGTGCGATGTATTACACGGTAAATTTTAAAGGAAAACCCGTTATACTGGAATCTTTATTGGATTTACAGTTAGACAATCATTTAAGTGAGCAGGCGATGGCGTTAAAGGTTGACCGGCGCGAAAAATGGTTTGAAAACCTGAAGATAACCGGAATTGTTCGCAATTCTAAAGATACAGCATGGACGCCCATAACCGGTGAGAGTAGCCAGATCAGAGATCATTATCAGGCCATCACGATACAAGCAGTAAAAGAAGACAATCCAATTTATCCCATCCACATAGAAATACGTGCTTATAATGAAGGCACCGCATTCCGGTATTTCTTTCCCGAGAATGAGAAGGGAACCTATTATCGGATTGTGTCTGAGAATACCGAATTTTCATTGCCCGAGGGAACTAATGCCTGGCATGCTTCATGGGCTCAGGCACCTTACCGGTTATTGCCTTTAAAGAACTGGCCGGATGAGGGAGAAAGACCTTTAACTTTGGAACTGCCTGATGGGTTATATGCCTGTCTTGCTGAGGCGCAGATGGTTGATTATGCACGTACAAAATTCAAACTGAGCACTGTAAAATCCAATACCATTCAAACTTCCATGTATACTCCTGCAGATCTGATCTCGCCATTTGGTACTCCATGGAGAGTCGTAATGGTAGCAGAAAAACCCGGAGATCTCATACAAAACAATCACTTGCTGCTTAACCTTAATACTCCATCAAAGATAAAGGATGAAAGCTGGATTAAGCCGGGCAAGATCATCAGGGTAATGACCCAGACCACTGCAGATGCAAAGGCGAATATTGATTTTGCGGTAAAACATAACCTTCAGTATATCCTGTTCGACTGGAAATGGTACGGGCCATCATTTACTTTTAAATCTGATGCTACTAAGGTGGCCATTCCGGATTTTGACCTTCCTGATATTATCAATTATGGGAAAGAAAGAGGCGTTGGTGTTTGGCTGTATGTAAACCTTCAGGGTTTGTATAGTCAATCTGATAGTTTGTTTAAGGTTTATGAGAAATGGGGGGTGAAAGGGGTGAAATTTGGGTTTGTACAAGTGGGGTCTCATCGCTGGACAACATGGGTGCAAAAAGCCATTCAGCAGGCTGCAGATGCGCATATCATGGTGAACATTCATGATGACTGGCGGCCAACAGGGGAACAGCGTACATGGCCTAATCTCTTGACTTCAGAAGGCATCAGAGGAAATGAGGAAATGCCCGATGCCACCAGCAATACCATTATGCCATTTACCCGATACATTGCCGGAGCAGCGGATTATACCATTTGTTATTACGACGAGCGAATCAAAACTACTCATGCCCATCAGCTGGCAATGGCGGCAGTTTATTATAGTCCCTTACAAACCTTATATTGGTACGATAAGCCAGCTCATTCCAAAGATGAACCGGAACTGGAGTTTTGGGATAAAATCCCGACTACCTGGGATGAAACCAAGGTCATACAAGGAAATCCTGGTGAATACATTACTATTGCCAGGAGAAAAGCAAAGGACTGGTTTATTGGAACGCTGACCAACAATGATGCACGTAAGCTTAAAATACCTTTAAATTTTTTACCAAAGGATAAAAAATACATTGCCAGTATTTATTCAGATGATCCTTCGGTTGCAACGGCTACTAAAGTAAGGGTAACCAGGAAACCGGTAGATCATAAAACCATAATTGATACAGATTTAATTCCATCTGGTGGGCAGGCCATCTGGATAAGAGAAATTACTAAATGATGAAAACCAAGTTTGACCTCCTGATTGTTCTTTTTTTTGTGATCCTATCAATTCCTGTCAAAGGAGCCGTCTGGCAATGGTCAGTGGCAGTGAAGACCATTCAAAACGATAAGCCTTGCAGGGCTTATTTATGGATTCCGCCCGATTGTAAAAGGGTTAAAGCTTTTATTTTTTCGCAGAACAACATGGAAGAGCATTCCATTCTGGAGGATCCTGAATTCAGAAAAGCTATGGGTAAGCTAGGTATCGCCCAGGTCTGGATTAGTCCGGCCTATGACCTTTTTTTTAATTTTAGTAAGGGGGCAGGAACTGTTTTCAATGATGTTATGAATGATCTGGCCGAGGTATCTGGTTATGATGAATTGCGGAATGCTCCATTTATCGGAATGGGGCATTCTGCTGCCGCCAGCGCTCCATATTACATGGCTGCGTGGAATCCTGAAAGAGCACTTGCTGCGATTTCAGTTAGCGGCCAATGGCCTTATTTTCGCCATCCCGTTTTTGCTCCGGATATCTGGGGAACTAGAAATATAGATTTTATACCCTGCCTGGAAACCATGGGAGAGTATGAGGCTGCTGAAAGTGTGGCTTTAGAAGGATTAAAGCAAAGAGCAACACATCCGCTGCTGCCTTTAAGTATGCTGGCAAGTCCGGCAGAGGGGCATTTTGCAAGTAGCCCTGAAAAGTGTAAATATATTGCGCTATACATAAAGAAAGTAATGCAGTACCGTTGGGTCGAAGGTACTGGCCAAACCAGACTTCGATCTGTAGATCCCACTAAAACAGGCTGGTTGGTTGATAAGTGGAGTAGGGATGAGCTTCCAAAGGCAGAAGCGGCGCCAGTGAGTCGGTACAAAGGAGATCCTGCGCAAGCCTTCTGGTATTTTGATGAGGAAATGGCAAAGGCCACTATGGATTATCAGGGTAGGTATCGCCATAAAAAAGTTCAGCTTATTGCCTATGTGCAAAATGGGAAAAAAGTTGAACAAAAGAATACACATCAGCAGATTAATCTGAAATTTGAACCCTTGCCAGATGGGATAACGTTTAAATTAGGTACAGCTTTTTACGATACTATACCGGGGGGAAGCCCCCGTCCGGCTATATGGGCAGGTGCTTCTGCTGGTGAGCGTATTGGGCACGCAAATAATGCGGAATCAATCGTGATCCGAAGAATTACAGGCCCGATGATCAGGTTTAATGACACTACTTTTCGAATTCAGCCTCAGTCGGGATTCTGGCAAAACCCACATAGTTATGAGCTGTGGTTTGCCGTTAGCCATCCAGGAGATGAACAGTATAGGCCAGCTGTGCAACAGGCCCAAATGCTTGTTCCTCCTATGAATACTGCCGGTAGGAAGCAGCACCTTACTTTTTTACCTATTCCGGATCAGTCTGCAAATAAAAACGGGATTGAACTTAAAGCCAGCTCAGATGCAAATGTGCCTGTTTATTTCTATGTGCAGGATGGCCCCGCAGAAATTGTAGGTAATCGCCTGAATTTTTTTAAAATTCCCCCACGTAGTCGTTTTCCTATAAAAGTTACTGTTGTGGCCTGGCAATATGGAAACAGCAATGAACCCAAATTGCAAACTGCAGCTCCTGTTATAAATACCTTTTGGATTACGCGTTAGCTGTTGTCTTAGAGCTGTTGTCTTAAACTGTCGTTTTAATGCTCGCCGTTTTAACGCTCGGTGATTTAACGTTGCCGTTTTAAAGTTGTCGTCATCTCCTTTGGTTAATCAAAGGAGATGACGGCGAGTGTTATAGCGTTGTGTGCCAAACACATCAATGTAAACAGAAACACCTCAAGGTAAAGAGTACATTAATGTTCCGAACCCTAACTGGTCAAAGCCCCCACTGTTTGGTCCGTAGTCACCTCCGCCTCCTTCTGGTAAAGTTGTTTGTACACCCAAAGCCGTATACCTCGCTTCAGACTCAGCAACTTTTTTAATCTTCGCATAATGAAAATAGGCGGCAGACCACATCGGACGAACCGTGCCCCGGCTATTGTCACTTACTACCTTGTGTACCTCTGATTGGGCGCAATTTGCTGCCCACAGACGGGTATATTCATGAAAAGGAACTCCCAGCCTCGCTACATTGTATTTGGCAGTGTATTCACAAGCTTTAAGGAAACGGTTATTATCAAGACCATAAAAATCGTCGCCCTGGTTCCATGCCATTTGGGAAATTGTACTCATTAACGCAATTACCAGTGTAGCATGACCCTGATCACGTCCACTTTCCTGCAATTGCGCCAAACCCGCATTTTCACCATCAAACACATAATTAATCGCTTTAAACCAGTTGCCATTGCCGTTTCCCCTTTGTAGATAGTTAATGGTATAATTATACATTGACCGGTTATCTGTTAATATACCAATGGCCATAATAGAAGCCAGGTTACACATATCCCAGTTTGCCCAATAATGGGAATCGCAAGTGCCGTTGTGTCTATTTAAGAAATCTTTGTTTATCGGATAAAAAACGTCTGTCATCCATTTTTGATACGCTTTAAAATCTGCTGCCTGCCAATTGCTATAATCCCTCATCAATTCCCCGGTCAATGCAAATTGATAGCCATAGATGCCGGCAGCCAATTGTGCATTTGAATCGCCGCTGATGCGCTTACAGGTACTTGCCCAGGCATTTAATATTTGAATGGATTTTTGCGCATATGTATTATCTCCGGAAATTTTCCATCTCAATGCCAGCTGATAGGCAGCTGCAACATCATTAAAGGCTCTTGAATAATTATCAGAATCTGGTTCTTCCGCACTTCCGCCACCCCGTACCAATTTTTCAGGAGGATTTGGCGTGTAAGATAACTGTGCATGTGAATTTGCCAGAAGTTTATCGTATCCTGAAAGCCATGGTTGTGCATTTTCGTTCAGCTTTGTTTTTATTCTTGCGAAATCTGCTGCGGTGTGTAATCCTCCAACATGTTTCATTGGAGCGCCTGGCGCCAGTGTATCAATAGATAAAGCAGTACCCTGAGGTGGATCTGTTGGGTCTGGTACTTGATTAGCAGCATCTTTCTTACTGCAGTTTAAAAGAAATATTGATCCTGCAAAAAGCAGAACCAGGTTAGTAAATAGTTTCATAATTGAGATTTAAAATTGATAGGGATTACCACGGGTATACTTTAAAAAATACTCCCGGGCTTGCATTTATCAAACCCGGGAGTATTAATTTTAGGTTTTAATTGTCTTTTACGCCATAGAACTCAAGCTCACTTACATTCAGGTTTCCGGTAGCAAAATACAGGTATAGATAACGGTAACTAGTTGTGCTGTTTATGGCTGCCTCATTCCAGTCATAAGCAGGGGCTGTTGTGATGGTGTATAAAAGGTCACCATTTGTCGTCCCTATTTTATCAGGATCATTTGTCCCATACACCCGGGCGCCATTCATTCTTGCGGCATTACCTGTTCTAGGGTAATAACGCATCCTGTTTAGTTTCGCTTTCCCGGCGGCTCCCAAATCAAAACCGAGATATCCCGATGCAACAGCACCATCGACAAAAGTTGCTATATTTCCATCAAACGCAGCTGCAATTGTTGTAGCAGGATTATTGCTCCATGAGCCGGGTGTTCCAATAATGGTTCCTGTTATTTTCTCCTCACCAACCAGGAAATAAATACCTTCAATTTCCTGTAGGCCTATATAAACCTTTATTGTGCCGGTAAGGCCTCCAACAGGTACTTTTACTTCTATCTTCGCATCTGTTGCAGAGATCACCTCGGCATTAACTCCACCAAAAGTAACCCTAATGTCACTTGCTATGGTTCCAAAGTTCTTACCCAATATGGTAACTAATGAACCCTCCAGACCGAACCCAGGCGAAATATTAATAATCTCTCCACCGGGTATAAAGGTGAAATTACCGGCCACTTCTTTGGTAAATTGCCAAACCTTTACAGAGATCTTTCCACTGGTGGCAGTTTTAGGAACAGTTACTACGATCTGCTTGTCGGTAACACTGATGATGTCCTCCTGAGTAGCCGCTACACCATTAAAATAAACAGTAACAGCTTTCTTAACATCTCCGAAATTAGTGCCGTTAATGGTGATTTGATATCCGGGCCGTCCTGCAGCCGGAGAAAAATCATTTACAGTTAGTTCAGGATAATTAAATTCTCTGAAGTTAGGATCTTTCTCACAGGAAGCGAACAAAATCGCGAAAAAGGAGAGGATACCGAACCAACTCAATATATTATAAACTTGTATTTTTTTCATAATTTCTAAAGATCTAATGATAATCCAATGTCTGTCCTACTAGTTATAACCAGGATTTTGAAGCAAATTCTTATTCAAAATAATTTGGTTTACAGGTATAGGATATAAATAATGTTTTGGTGCAAGAGAATGGTTTGCCGAACTGGAAACCACAACGCTTTTTAGCATCCCTTTTGGCGTTTGTACTGCCTCTTCTCCCCATACATACGAGGTAGGTTTATAAAGAGAAGTTGGCTGCCCCGAAGCATCTTTAAATGGTGTGGCATAACTTGCATCTCCTACAACTCTTCCCAATCGAGAAGCATTTAAAGAGACTTCCAGAATGCCCCAGCGTTTTAAGTCATCAAAACGCTTGCCCTCGCGGTATAACTCCACTGCTCTTTCTCTTCTGATTTCTTCTTTCATATCCAGACCGTTAGCCCCGGCCAATGCATTGGTCAAATGTGCTACTGCAGCACGATCTCTTAATTTATTTATAGAAGCATCCAGTTGTGCATCAGTGATGTTACCATTTAATTCAACTAATGCTTCTGCATAAGTCAGGTAAATTTCTGCCAGTCGAATAATTGGCCAATTGGCAGATTCAGTATTGTCAATCCTTCTTGAACCATATCCGTATACCGCATATTTGCTGTTTCCGTAGCCACTTGACCCTAAGCCTCCAAAGTCCAGTGTAACAGATGCGGGTGCGGTAGTGGAGGCGTACAAGTAGTTCAATAAACGTCTGTCTCTATTCTGAAATTCTGAAACTGCGGTATGATACCCTTGGAACAAAGGCGATTTAGCCGGTGGCAATCCATCTGTACACACCGCCATATCCACAAATTTGCGACTTGGATATAATTGTCCCGAGGTCCAGGTTATGTTTAGTCTTGCCTGTCTATAGGTATAATCATAAGTCCGATATAAAATGAATTCTTTATTAGAGGTCTTGTCGTACCCACCTGGATTAGACCCTGCATCCTCAAGATTGAACAAATACCATGAACTCGAATTTGCCATTTTTGAATCGGCATTTTTATTCCATAATTCATAACCCCCATTGGTCATAATGTCCTCGCATTGGGCTACAGCATCTGTAAGATACTTGTTTATATTACCAGGGTCGTATCCGGCTGTGCCGGCACCTTTGCTTGTGCCATCTCCATCAGGAGTCTGCCCTACATATTTTTCCCAGGTAGCTTCATACAACTGGACCTGGGCTTTCAAAGCCTTGGCTGCCCATTTGCTTGCCCTTCCTTTATCTGTGGCCGTTATGTTTTGCTCAATAGGTAATTTTGCAATAGCCTCATCTAAATCTGTTAAAATTTGTGCTACCACCTGATAACGACTATTGCGTTTTGCCTTTAATTCAGGCGAATTTATATCTAATACAGTTGTTACTATTGGTACACCACCATAAGTTTTAAGTAAACCAAAATAAGCATAAGCTCTAAAAAAATAAGCTTCGCCTACATACTGGCTAATTTCTGCTGCATTTGCATAGGTACTTGCTTTTGCAAGCAAAATATTGCAGTTACGGATACCGGAATAATTCCAATCATTATTGCCAACTACGATGGTGCCATAACCAATATCATAACCGTTTCCATTGGAATTTGCAGACAGATCTGAGCTATTGTCCATATTACCAAAACTCCATCCCTGTAGCTGGCCATAGAAATCGGCCGCAAATGCTTTAAAATCTGCGGACTTCTTAAAATATACTGCATCTGTATATTGTGCAGTAGGGTCCAGGTCTATAAAATCCTTCTGGCATGCAGAAATACTGAAGCCAAGTACCCCTATAGTTATATAATTGAATATCTTTTTCATTGCTTTAATCATTACTGGTTGTTAAAATCCAACATTTAAACCGAACGACCACGTTCTTGCAAACGGATAACCGCTATTTATAGAAGACTCGCCCATTTCCGGGTCAAAACCATCTTTAACAGATGTTGCTTCCCATAAGTCGTTTCCTGAGAAGTAAAATCTTACTTTGGATAGTTTTATCTTCTCCGTAATTCTTTGAGGTAAAGTATAACCTACGATCAACGTTTTTAAACGGATGTATCGGTTATTTTGCAACATAAAATCATTATTTTCATAATTCCATTTAGCCCTGGTTCCATTAACTGTTAAACGAGGAAATAATGCGTCCTGATTGCCCTCTGTCCATGTCTTTCCCAGAAATGCGGGATTCTGATTCGTAAATATTGCACCAAATKGATAAGCCATGTAACCGCTGCGCATGATATTCTGTTTCAACTGACCTTGAAAGAAAGCGTTTAAATCAAACCCTTTCCATGAACCACCCAAATTGAAACCAAAATTAAAATGTGGTGTGCCATCACCGGCATATACCAAAGAGCTTTTTTCGTTACCTATATTGGTAATATTACCTGTTCCTGCAACGTCAACTCTTTTTGTATCACCAGGACGTAAAGCTACTGCCTGATTGTTTTTAGGCATGTTGGCCAGGTTTGTACTAGACCCATAGGCAGCATAATATGCATCTACTTCTGCCTGGTTTTTAAAGTAGCCATCTGTTTTGTAAACAAACCAGGATTGCCATGGGCGCCCGTTTACGATTCCGTTTCTACCAGCGTTATAACTATCAGCACCTTCAACTCCCGATACCAAGGTTTTTGTATCACCAATGTTAAAAGCGAAATTATAGCTAAAGTCACCTTTTGTGTCTTTCCAGCCTATAACAAATTCCCAGCCTTTAGTATTGAATTTGCCGCTATTGGTTTTTGGTGCGTTACCTCCTAACACAGAAGGATAGCTTACATTGATTAGCATCCCAATATTGTTTTTTTCGAAAATATCAAAGTTGGTAGTTAATCGACTGTCAAAAAATTCCAGATCAATACCCAGGTTTTTTTGCTCTACTTTTTCCCATGTGCGGGTATAACTAATTAGTCCGTTGTTGTTCAAACTACTTGATGACTGTGGTGCAGCAGGCGAACCTAAAACAGCAGAGCCAATATTGACGGTCGACAGGTAATCGAAAGCACCCAAGCCAGATGCCTCATTTCCAGTAGTTGCGTAAGAAGCCCTTATTTTACCGAAATTAAGTACTGGCGTAATGCCCGTCAGAAAACTTTCTTTGGTAAATACCCATCCCAATTGTGCAGATCCGAAATTTTTAAATTTATAGCCTGAGGCAAACCTGGAGTTACCATCTCTTCTGCCTATCAATTCCGCCAAATATTTTTCGGCATAATTATAGTTCAATCTTGTCAGGTATGAAAACCTGCCATTTTGGGTCTTGGTTCCGCTGTTTGTTTGCGTTTCTAACCCGGCCAGACTAATATCATAAACGCCCTGGTCTTCAAAACCCACACGGTTAGCCGTTACCTGTTGCGAGTTGCTTTTTTCTGCATTGAGGCCTGCTACCGCCGATATATTGTGTACACCATTGAATGTTTTTTCATAACGTAACAATGCCGAGTAATATTGATAAAGCCCTTGCCAGGCATAAGTATTGTAAGTGTTATTTGTACCTCCGGTATTTAAACCAATCCCTGTGGGCGTGCCATACCAATTGTACAACTGCACAGGTAATACATATCTTTCTGAGTTAAATCTCTCGTTTTGCAAAGATGCCAAACCTTCCAGGGCAAGATCCTTAAAAATCTGATAGGTGGCGGTTACGTCCACTCTTCCGGTAAGTGAATTTTTATTTTCTCGCCCACCGGCAGCTGTCATAGCCGCTGCATTTCTGTTGGCACCCCCGTCAATTCCGTTAAATGTAGCAAACCATTGCCCGAAAGGATTTTTCGCTGGATAAAAAGGCATGTCGTAAGCATAAAGTGTATTGTCTAGCCCAACAGAAGGTGTACTGGTATTGGTATTAACCAAACTAACATTCGATTCAAGTTTAAATTTATCAGATAGCTTATAGTCGTGGTTAAAGTGAAGATTGTATTGTTTCTGTCCGTCATAAGCAGTAGCTAAATTTCCTCTGTTGTTTGCATAACCCACAGACAGACGATATCCTGTTGAGTCTGTACCTCTGGAAATACTTAAATTATGCTGTTGAGAATAACGCGTGGCAAACATCTCATCCAATCGGTTAGCATTAAAGATATAGTAATCTGTTCCAAAAAGATCATATCTGCCTTCCACACCTTGCTGCATTTTCTCCAGGTTTTCTTTATTTCCCCAAACCCAGTAATTTGGTCCGGCTTCTTCTTTGTTTGCCGCTAGCCATATTGAAGCATATTGCTGCATATTGGGCGAATAACCGGTAATACCGTTGGTATTAAAACGCGCATTACCATTGTAATTCACTTGTAATTTGCCTTTTCCTTTCTTAGTTGTTACCAGTATCACACCATTGGAAGCCCGTGAACCATAAATTGCTGCGGCCCCATCTTTCAAAACAGAAATGCTCTCAATATCATCGCTATTCATATTCTGGAAGGAATAGGAATTGAGAACAGGGACACCATCCACAATAATCAATGGATCGCTACCATTCACAGAAGAATTCCCACGAATCCTGAATGCTAAACCTTCGTTACCAGGGCGGGGTGAACTACGGGTAACCAACAGTCCTGGCGATTGACCTTGCAATGCCAGACCCACATTAGTTACAGCACGATCCTGGAACACTTTGCGGTCAATAGTTTCTACAGCACCTGTAAGTGTCGCTTTCTTTTGCTTTCCATAACCTACAACTATCAATTCATCCAATACATCATTTGTTTCTTTTAGTTTCACATTAATAACTTCTTTGTTATTAACTGCCAATTCCTGCGTTTCAAACCCAATGGAACTAAAAACCAGAATACTTATACTATTTGGTACGGTTAACTTAAATTTTCCGTTTTTATCTGTAACCGCACCCAGATTGGTGCCTTTAACTTTAACAGATACTCCCGGAATTGCTTCTCCTTTGGCATCGGTTACAGTACCCGACACTACCTGATCCATTTTTGCAAAATGATTTCTGCTGTTATTTTTTAAGCCCTTTATACTAGCATAGTGGGGATCCGAAAAGCTATCAGGGGTGTTATGAGTGTTAGAGGATTTAGAATAGGCTAGATTGATCAATGATGAAAATAGAATCATCTGACCAAATCCAACCCTCATAATCTTACTCCATTGAGTTGAATTTTGTAAGTGAAGTTTCATAAATTTATTTGGTTCTTTAAATGGAAAAATAAAAAGACCGCTTTCCTATTCTAAATAGTTGCGGCAAGATTAATTAACATAAAATCTCTTTATCCTAAGGAATCCTTTTCATACGCTCGGTTTAAGTGGTTTATCTATAGACGCAGCACTTTCCATTCAATACTCTCTTGCCAGATTTTATTGGTGTGTTTTGTATATAAATTATAGTTTGTTAGCTTTATTTCTGCCGTGGTGGGAATAACATATGGGTACATTTCGTCATGCAAGGCACATCGCCATCTCGAACGTTGTGAGAGATCCCTTGGTTCTGCCAGTTCAAGAGATCTCTCACAACGTTCGAGATGACGACAGTTTTAAACAATCTGTCATTGATAATTTTTTGCTTCGCAGCTATTTCGTGGTCAGCATGATGAGTGAGCCAATGAGTATAAAAAGCCCATTATGTTGTCATATCATTATAACTAGATTTTAAATGAAAAAAATTGTTTTGTTTCTTAGTCTTTGCCTTGCCCAATCTTTTTTGGTTAATGCTTTTTTTCAGGAGACACCAGGCTCTGGTAAGTTGATTTACGTATCCAAATCCGGAAATGATTCTGCCGATGGTTCCTTTGCGCGGCCGCTTTTGACTATTAGCCAGGCTATATTAAAAGCAGAGCCAGGGGACCAGGTGATTGTTCGGAAAGGTATGTACAGGGAACTCGTAGTATTAAATAGGAGTGGGGCATCTGAACAACAAAGGATTACCATAAAAGCCGCTAAAGGCGAAACCGTAAGCATTAGAGGCTCTGAACAGGCAAAAAGCTGGACCAAAGAAAAAAACGGCATTTGGAAATTGCTTATAGATACGTCATCGTTTAAAGGCATTATTTTTTTCAATAATGTAAAAATGCAGCAGCAGAATGAGCTTAAACACGTAAATGGAGCTGTATTAAGCTGGATAGCAGAAAACGGTGGTGGAAAAGTTATGATCAAAGCAAATTTTGGTAAAAGCAATCCCAACGAATCGCTTACCGAAATACMCGTAAGGTCATCCGGAATTTCAGCTTTGGAAAATGTAAATTATATTGCGTTAGATGGAATTCATGTGAGTCAGGTAGTGAGCGCCATTTCCAGCATCTATGGAAAACAGGGAGGAGCAATTGAGACGGGTGGAGGAACACACTGGATCATCCAAAACTGCACCGTAGACAATTGCAGTGGCGTGGGTATCTCAATTGGTAATACCGGTAAAACGTATCCTGAAGCCAGCCCAAGAAACCCGGAGTTCAGCAATTATAAAGAAATCGAAAAGGTTGGTCATCACGTCATTCGTAATAACCATATATTAAACTGCGGCCAGGCAGGAATTTTTGGTTTAGCGGGAGGCGCTGCAAGTTTGATAAATGGAAACCTGATTGAAAAGATCAATACCGAAGGGTTGTACACAGGCACAGAATCTGCCGGCATCAGATTGGCAGTGGCCATAGACGCTGTGATTAAAGGGAACTTAATCCGCCAGATCAAAGGAAAGCAAGGTTTTGGTATTTATCTGGGACCCTTGTTTCAGGCTACGCGGATCAGCGAAAATATAATTTCTGATACAGGGGCTGATGCAATATATCTTTTCAACAGCCATGGGCCGGCGCTGGTCGACAACAATGTGCTTGCTTCGGGAAATCAGGCCGGAAAATCAGGTGTCAAAATGCTCGCCAGTGAAGCGAATGTTTTTATCAAAAACCTGTTTTACAATTGTAGTTTTACCAATGAACGTCAGCCAGGGAAATCGGTGGCCACAAGTAATTATCTGCCCCATACTTTAGTCATCAAACAAACCATTCCTTCTCTCAATATAGACCATCGCTGGTTTGGGAATGTTTTTGTAAAACAAAAGCTGGATACCCAAAGCTGTACGGGATGCAAGATAGATTACAACACTTTTGTAGATGATGCCAATTTCCATTTGATACACACTGAGCGTGGTGCAAATGTTAAAGTTAACCTGAAGGGGAACGTAACAACACATCCCGAATTTAATGCAGATTTCATCGGTTTTTTTGCTTTAAGTAAGCAGTATATCGAG
>NZ_JBFTNT010000103.1:0-13149 GCF_056397585.1 Pedobacter sp. 05L430
GTCATGATCCAGCCCGGAGAAACTGTTAGAATTCGAACTCCTTTTGGGGTAACCTCTTTAGAAAGTCCCTTACTGTAATTGATCAGTCCGGCCTTGGCAGCCGCATAGGGTAGTGTGCTTTCATATAACGGAAGTTTCCCCTGAATGGATGCGATGTGAATAATCACACCGGTTTTTTGTTTAATCATTTGCGGCAAAAATGCCCTGTCTAATCTTACTGGTGCTAAAAGATTGGTCTGCAATGTTTCTTCCCAGTGTTCATCTGTTAAATTAGCGAAACCACCCGCCGGAGTTTCCGAACCACCAAGGTTATTGATCAGGATATCGAGCCCGCCAAACTTTGATAATACCTCTGTTACTACTTTTGCCGCTCCATCGGGACTGCTGAGGTCTGCCGAAATATAATACAGCTTTTCATTGGGCTCTTCAGTCCTGTTTCTTGCGGTGATGATTACATTTGCCCCGGCTGCCAGTAGCCTTTCGGCAATTGCTTTTCCGGTGCCTTTGGTTCCACCTGTTACCATGGCAATCTTGCCGGATAGTTCGCTATTGAAATTAAATTCCTTTTCCATTGTATATTTATTTTATACAAAATTCAGGTATACTACAGTTTCCTACAAGTATGGTATTACGATTCGGATAGCGTAAAATTTATCCCTATGCAATTCGCATTTCCGTAATTGCGATGATTAAATGTACCCTATATATTTACCTTATGTAGTGCGAGGAATGGTTTTGTGCTAGATGGTATGTGGGCTAAAAGTCCAATTGCTTCTTGATGATGATTTAGTATGGGCTCTATAAATCTATACTATGGGAAAAATGTACAAGACTGTTGTCCGTTTGTCCATTTCATGAGGCTGGCATTCTCCCCATCTTTGTAATGTAAACAAACAACAAATATTTCAAACATTAATTTAAAAAAATAGCAATGAAAAATCTAATCTTAACCGCAAGTCTAATCATGACTTTATTAACAAGCCAGTTCGCTTTTTCACAAAGCAAAAGAATCCCAGCTTCAGCCGGAAGGACGGAATATATCGAAGTTGAGCCAGGTGTAAAACTTCACGTAACTGATCTTGGCGAAGGACAACCAATTGTATTGATTCACGGATGGCCACTTAGCGATGAAATGTACCAATATCAATATCAGTATTTGGTAAGGAAGGGTTTCAGGGTGATCGGCATTTCATTGCGTGGTTTCGGTAAATCTGATAAACCTTATGGAAAGTACAATTTCGATGTTTTTTCAGATGACATTTATGCCGTTCTTCATACCTTAAAAATAGAGAAGGCTGTGCTGGGTGGTTTTTCTATGGGCGGAGCAGTTACTATCCACTATGTGAACAAATATAAATCAGCACATGTAAGCAAACTGGCGCTGTTTGCGGCAGCGGCTCCATCTTGGAAGCAACGTGCAGATTACAACTACGGAATATCCGAGGAAGGCGCTGCGGGACTGATTAAACAAACCATGACAAGCAGAGAAGACCTGATAGCAGGATTAGGAGCAGCATTCGCGGCAAAAGGCACTACTCTTCCAAAAAATGTAGATAAATGGTTGGAGAATATCAATCTGTCTGCAAGTCCTTATGTTGTTACTGAATCTATCAGTGCACTTGGTGATCTTGATTTGCGTCCGGTGCTTAAGAACATCACGATCCCTGTAGCCATATTTCAGGGCACAAAAGATCAACTAATTGATTTTACGCTGGCTGAGCAATTAAATAAAGGCTTAAAAAACTCCTATATCGTAAAATTCGAGAACAGCGGGCATGCACTTTTTGTAGAAGAGATGGACAAATTTAACTCGGAGCTTGAGCAGTTTGCGAAAAAATAATAATGAAAGTTGCCTGTTGGTTTAAATACTTGCAGGTAATTTTCGTTTTAACCAATCTTGAAATCATCATCAAGAATGGTAATTTTATTTTTTAATCCATTTGATTAGCCCAATTATGAAACAGAGCATTTTTGATGCGAATCTTAAAACCATCGGCATGGTAAATGTTGATCTAGAAAATATTGAAACCATCAATTCCGACACTTACAAATCCTATATCAAGGTGCTTTATCTTAATGAAGGATTTGAGATAAAAGTGGACTTCAATGTTTACATTACTACTGGTTCAACGCTTTTCTTTATCAGTCCAAATCAGGTACTGAGCATTGAGAAATTGGGTGAGCAACCCGGCCTTTTTGTGTTCTATAACCGCGACTTTTATTGCATACAGTTACATGATGAGGAAGTTGCCTGCGATGGATTCTTGTTCAATAACATTAGCAATATGCCGATGACGGTGATACCCGAGCAGGATGCCACATTTATTGAGTACCTGTTTTCTCGGATCGAGGATGAATTTGAACTCAAGGATGGATCGCTGGAGGAAATGATCAGGACTTATCTTAAGCAGCTTTTGATCAAGTCTACCCGATTATGGAAGGTGCAACACCTAGAAGGAGCGATGGCCGCCAGATCGAACAATGACCTTGAGTTCTTTAGGAAATTTACCCAATTAGTCGAAGTGAACTTTAAGGAAAAGCATAATGTTGCCGACTACGCCGACCTGCTGATGATAGCCCCAAAAACCCTTACCCATAGATTCAAGCGACTTAACCTTCCACAGCCGAACGAAATCATCAAGAACAGGATTATTCTAGAAGCAAAAAGATTACTTGTACATACCGACAGAACTGCAAAGGAGATTGCCTACGCGCTGGGTTATGAAGATCCTGCCTATTTCAGTAGACTATTTTTTATCAAGACCGGTGAACCGCCATCTAGCTTCAGGTCTAAATACCTAAATTTACATGAACCAAAACAGGCTTAATCGTCAATGATCTTGTATGTGATCAACTAAAAATAGAGAGCTCTTACTAGGCGTTGCGGCAGCGTTTTTTCTGTTAATTTTATTGTTAACTGTTTAATGGCATCGGAAGGAGGCAGTTGAATCTGGAGTTCATTATGGTACTTCAATTGAAATTATATCCAAAATGCAATCCCGGCTGCCCGAAGAAGAATTTTGACCATCTATCGTCAACCTTTTTAAACGAATCAGGCATTTTTGATTGATAAGGGCGGTGAGTTATTGCTATTGAAGGTTGAAAAAAAAGCCTGTCCTTGAAAAGTTTAATGTGATAACCAATGGAATAGGTGTTAAATATTTGAAAGCCATTGTCAATCTTATTACCGTTATCATTTACAAAGCTTTGCCAAGCTGGCATCACGTCAACTTGAGCGAAAAGACGATTCCATAAAAACCTTTGATAATTAAGTGAAACCCCGTATTCACGAATATGACCTGGAAACCTTTCTCCTTCTGCTTCAAATGATTTTCCGTAAGGAATGCCAATTGGCCAGCCATATTTCCAAGTTTTTAGCTCTAGTGAAATTACATCCTTTCCTGTAATGCGGTAACCTAAGTTCAGATAAGCCATACCAGGTGGATTATTATCAGCTACTACATTAGCTATCATAAATAAGGTGCTGCCTATGAAATACTTTCTATAAGTGCTGTCTTGTTTGGAATATTGGGCTTTTACTTGTAGGGCGCTTGCCGTCATTAAAGTCAGGGCGAAACATAAAATTTTCTTTTGCATAAGTATATTAGTTTTTAAACGATAAGCAAAGGTAGATTGGCGAGTTGGCATAACTCGTTCACTTAAGTTAAGAAATGAACCTTACTTAGGGTATTTAGTTCTTGAAGATTTAACACTCTCATAGTTTTTTATGTGAAACAATTTTTTACGGCTAATAATAAACCAACAAGAAATATTAAATTTGATACCTATCGCCTAAATATTAGAAATATGCAGTTGAATAATGATAAAATGGATCAAATCCTGTTAAATTTTTTAGCGAGATATGTAATCCTGTCTGAAGAGGAGCAAAATGTTATTTTAGAGTTAGCCATTTTTAAAAGTTTTAGGAAAGGAACAATTTTATTGAAAGAGGGTCAACTCTCAAAGGATGCCTATTTTGTGCTTCAAGGATGCATTAGGTGCTATTATATAGTTGATACTGAAGAAAAGACTACTGCTTTTTATACCGAGTCTGAAACCCTTAACCCCCCAGGCGCATTAAACCATACCCCATCTGAATATTATGTTGATTGTCTTGAGGACTCTATTTTGATTGTAGCGAGTTCAGAAACAGATGAAGAACTTTTTGTAAAATACCCTGTCTTAGAAAAACTGTGTCGTCTTGTTTCCGAAGATTTACACTCAAAAAGTCAAATAGCGTTTGATAATTTTAAGATTTCTACACCAGAACAACGCTATTTGAATTTGCTAGAAATAAGGCCGGATTTGGCTCAAAGAATTCCTCAGTACCATTTAGCGAGTTATTTGGGTATCACTCCGCAATCTTTAAGTAGAATGAGAAAGAGACTGGTTAGAAAAGCCTCTTAAATTTACKACACCAAATCGTTTCTTAACTTAAGGTAACGAGTTTAGGCTTTTATCATTTTTATGTTTGCATAGAACTATTAAAAATGATAAAAATGAAAATTGCTAACATCCTTATCCTGGTATTTTTTACGACCACAACATTGTTCGCCCAAGAGAATGGTGCCTTTAAAAAAGGAAATAAATTACTCAATATCGGTATTGGCGTAAACTCCTCTTATGACGGAGGCATACCTGTCGGTCTTTCTTATGAGCAGGGAATTACAGGTAGTATCAGCATTGGTGCAAATGCAGACTACCTCTCAAATGAATACCTGTCCCTCAAATTTACGGCCATTTACTTTGGCTTAAGAGCGTCTTATCATGTTAATCAATTATTAAAAATTAACAGTAACAAGATAGATTTATACGGAGGGCCAACCCTTGGCTACAGAAGTTTTTCCTGGAAAGACAATGGTGAAGACCTGGGCGATAGTTACGGAAGCGGACTGTTTCTGGGCGCATACGTAGGAGGCAAATACTTCTTCAGCAATAACCTTGGCGCATTCACTGAGCTTGGCGCTATAGGCAGTACCAATGCCAGAATTGGAATAGCACTTAAATTTTAATTAAAAACATACTTTATGAAAAAGTCAATTTTTACACTACTAATGGTAGTGGCAGTTTTTGTTGCCTGCAAGAAGAATTCAGATAAAAAGCCTGATAATAACTCGCGCACAGTGCGTTATGAGATCACAGGAGCTTTTTCGGGACCAACACTGATGGTGTCATATACGACTGCTACAGGTGGTACGGCAAATGATCCGGTCGCATCGCTTCCATGGACAAAAGAAATTACTTACGCTACAAATGTAGCTGCAGCCATTGTCGCAATATCAGGAAATGGAGGAGTAGCCGGTCAAAAAGTAACAATTGTAGTCAAGAGAGGAGGCAGTCAGGTAGGAGTACCAATTGATGCAGTGGCTGATGCTTCAGGAAGTTTCTCTAAATCYGCTCCGGCTATAGTTTTTTAAATTTCTTTTAGAGACTTTACAGATCCTACGATAGATTTAGTAAATAAATTCGATAAACGTCATTAGAAGGTTATTAGGAAGTTTCAAAACGGTTTGGTTATAAGGTTTCCCCATCTGAAAATATGATAAACGGCACGGGGGTATGAACTTATAAAGTCTTATCCATACAAGAAAATCCAGAGTCTCGGAAAAAAATAAATAAATATTGGAGTAAAAGTGCTGGGATAATAATAAAACGCCTGTAAATCAATATTTACAGGCATTTTAGTTAAATGTCACCCAGGTTAACCTCAGGTACCCCTGGTGAAATTTTCGTATGACTGATGTTGATACAATTATTGCTTAGCTAGCTTGTATAATTTACCACTGTCCGTTGCTGCATAAATAGCACCATCTTTACCGGTGGCTATGCAGCGCCAGCGTTCATTTTTATCGGAAAGCAAACGTTCTTCACCCACAACTTTGTTGTTTTTTATCACCAAACGAATGATGTGTTGTCCACTGAGTGCCCCTACAAATAGGTTATTTTTCCACTCAGCGATGTTACCAGTGTAAAACATCATGCAGCCTGGCGAGATAACGGGATCCCAATAGTAAACTGGCTGTACCGTACCTTCTTTTTGTTGTATACCATCATAGACCTTTTCACCACTGTATTCAATGCCGTAAGTTACGTAAGGCCAGCCGTAGTTGCCGCCTGGTTTAATTAAGTTAATCTCGTCGCCACCACGTGGTCCAAATTCTGTCTCCCATAGGTCACCATTAACGGGGTTAATGGACAAACCATCTGGGTTACGAAAGCCATAGGCATATATCTCTGGCTTGGCATTCGCCTGGCCTATAAACGGGTTACTGGCAACAGGTTTGCCGTCTTTAGTAATATGGATAATTTTACCGGTGGTTGCGCTTAGGTCCTGCGCCTTAGCGCGAATATCATTAGATTGACGGTCACCAGAGCTGATGAAAATATTGCCTTGTTTATCAAACACCAAACGTGAACCAAACTGACCGGCACCTTTAAAACGCGGACTGGCTTCAAATATCACGCTCACGTTTTCCAGCTTTGTTTCATCGGCCGATAATTTTCCTTTAGCTACGGCTAAGGTAGCCCCCTCGCCCGGTTGCGCATAGGTCCAGTAAATCATGCGGTTTTTAGTAAAATCAGGATCAATGTTCACATCAAGCAAACCACCTTGTCCCTGAAATTGCACTTCCGGGAAACCGGTAATGGTTTTATCAATTTTACCGGCAGTTGTCAATATTTGCATAGTCCCCGGCTTACTGCTTATCAGTAAACGGCCGTCGGGTAAAGCATGCATGCCCCAGGGGCCCTTTAGCTCAGTGCTTATGACTTTTGCGGTATACGGAGTTTTGGTTTTAACGCTGCCGATACGGGTTTGCCCTGCGAAAGCAGGTTTATACTCGCTATTAGCCTTGTTTTTTTCAACCGGCTTACCGGTTTGTGCCATGCTGGATGCATTTAACGATAGAAGGGCAACGCCCAGGGTTAATGGTTTATAAATTTTCGAAAACATAATGCAATTTGGATTAATGTCAGGTAAGTTACAACCTTATGAGCTTAATGTTTGAATACARCGTGTTTTTTACACTAGTCACAACAGAGGGGGCTTGAAATCATAAAATTTTTAGTTTTACAATTAGAATTAAGGCATTGAATTAGTTTTTTGTACCTTCGTGTCTTATGCAAAGACAACTATTCACATATTATAGTTTAGCGATTGGAATGACTGCCTGATTCCGGGTGTCTTGTTTCTAAAATTGCATGTTTGGTAGTTTCTGTATTACCAAAGGTGTTTTGTATGGGGCAAAGCATTCGGATGATAGATAATTAAGCAATTTTATTTCATCATTTTAAATTATAAGTAGTGAATAACTTATCATTATATGGTTGGAACGACAGTCTGTTCCAACTCAAACAAACATCACAATACAAACATCTTTTTCATGGTCGTGTTTCTGCAGTAAACAAAACAAATTATGAGGTTATTACCGAAGGTGGTCTGCTGTTGTGCGAACTAACCGGCAATTTGCTTTATGGAAGGTCATTATTTGAACTTCCGTGTACAGGCGATTGGATTATTTTTCAACCTTTTGACGATAATAAAGGAATAATCGTTGATGTTTTACCGCGTAAACATACGCTGTTTCGGAAAAAGAGTGGTACAATATCCGACAGGCAAGCTATCGCATCCCATGTTGATAAGGCATTTATTGTACAAAGCCTTGATGCCAATTTCAGTGTTCGCCGAACGGAGCGTTTTATGGTTCAGGTATTAGAAGAAAATATTCAACCAGTATTGATACTCACTAAATCTGACTTGGAGTTTAGTCGCCATCAAGTAGATGAGTCGCTGAAACATATTGCCCGGCAAATACCAATATTTTTCACAAGTATTCTTTCTCCCGAGACAATACTCCCTGTGCGAAAATTTATCAGGCAAGGAGAATCGATTGTATTTGTAGGATCATCAGGGGTTGGGAAAAGTTCTTTAATCAATGTATTATGTGAACGGACAGTACTTCCCACATCTGAAATAAGCAAATCTTCAGGTAAAGGTCGGCATACCTCAACTAGAAGAGAAATGGTTCTGATGGATGATAGTGGTATTCTAATAGATACGCCGGGCGTAAGAGAATTTGGTTTAGCGTCAGATAATCCTGAGGCACTCGCAGATATATTCGATATTTCTGATTTCGCGGAATCCTGTCGTTTTGAGAACTGTACGCACGTCGATGAACCTGGCTGTGCAGTTGTTGAAGCTGTAAACAACGGTCTTTTAAAATTTGAAGTGTACAACAGTTACCTCAAATTGCGAAAAGAATCTTGGTATTTTTCTACTTCTGAACATGAAAAACGCAAAAGAGATAAATATTTTGCTAGAGTTTCAGATGAAGCTAAGAGAATAAAAAAACGTTGATCGTCCTATTATTCAGTACAGGTGTTCCATCTAATAATGGAGCACCTGTCTGGCTATCCTTTCTTTATAATAATGTGTGTCGCGTTCTCTCCAGCCACTTTTTGCACTTGATTATAGCCCAGCGCTGCCATATCCATTCCTGAGAATAAGTGTTCCCCTGAACCTAAGAAGACAKGTGAAATTGCTAAATGAAGTTCATCAATATGGCCCGCTTGCAGATATTGCCTTATCGTTGAAACCCCACCACCAATACGAATGTCTTTTCCGTTCGCTACTTTTTTTGCCTCTTTCAACGCAGATTCGATGCCATCGGTAATAAAATAAAACGTTGTTCCTCCTTTCATGGTCACTGGTTTTCTAGCATGATGCGTTAAAACAAATACTGGAACATGGTAAGGTGGTTCCTCGCCCCACCAACCCTTCCATTCATCATCTGGCCATGCTCCACGAACGGGTCCGAACATATTCCGCCCCAGTATCCAAGCTCCCATGTTCTCGAATGACTTCTCTACGAATTCATTATCTGTGCCTTCAGTTCCGTCATTTTTACCTCCCATCTTCCGAAACACTTTTGTTGGAAAAATCCAGTTGTGAAGTTCCTCACCTCTTAGTCCCAAAGGATTAGTTAGATCTTGTTTGGCGCCTGCACCAAATCCATCCAGGGAAATAGAAAAACATGCAACTTTTACTTTACTCATATTTAGATTCATTTTCAATTGGTTTTTAAGGTCTTGAGTTAATTTATATGCCTGCCGATCTCTTTTTATAATACAAATTTCGCTAGAAAAATTAATTTTTGGTGGTGTCTATACGACTAAATAAGGGCAGAATGCGACAAGTGTTCCTATGGATACTAATTTTTTTAAGATATTTTCTCCAAATTTGATTAATMAATTAAGTGATGAACTATAAGGAAACTAAGCCCCATCCGGCAATAGCTGATTATATTGATGCGTTTTGGACTACAACAAACGACGAAAGAAGCGCGGTGTTCGAAAAGATCTTACCTGATGGGTGTGTTGATATCATCTTAAATCTGGGCGAGGATTGTAAGACTGACAATGGACAATTCAATATTAAAAATGGAGAAATCTGTTTGGTGGGGACTATGAGACATTTCAAAATGACTGAGCTGAAAACGGAAACAAAACTTTTAGGAGTACGCTTCAAACCTTCTGCCTTTTCTGCTTTCTATAAATTCGGCTCGCTGCACGAGGCAACCGACAGTACTATAACACTTGACAAAGAACTTTCGCCCGACTTCAATCGGGTTATAACGGAATCTATTGGATATCTTAATCAGTTTTTTATTAAAAAGCTTAAACCACATCCAGCACCTATACTGATGCCTGTTATAGCTGACATTAAAAAACAGAAAGGCATCATCAGTGTGGTTGAATTGACAAATCGGCATTTTACTACTGTAAGACAGCTGGAACGTCATTTCAAGCAGCATGTGGGGATCAGTCCAAAAGAATTTATTAATATAACCCGCTTTCAGTTTGTGCACGCAGCTATCCAGAAAAAATCATCAAAGAAAAGCATGTCGGAGATTGCTTTTGAACACGGTTATTACGATCATGCACATTTGGCCAATGCTATAAAGAGTTACACGGGCGTTACACCTAACGAACTATAAAATTTGTCGCATTTTTCCAAAGTATGGATCAGTATTGTCAACTACATTTGCATCTATAATCTAAAGAAATCTACAGACATTATGGGCAATAGATCAGTACAGAACAAACTTAAGCATGAACAAATCCAATACATAGAGTTTCTCTCTAAAGATATTCAACTTGTTAAAAGGTTTTATACAGAATGTTTCAATTGGACTTTTACCGACTTTGGTGCCAATTACACCGCTTTTGAAGGCGATTATATTGATGGTGGCTTTACTTCGGGCAGGCCTGTAAAAGGAAGCATATTAGTTATCCTTTATTCAAAGGATATTGAAACGACCAGAGAAAAAATTATTAAGGCCGGCGGTATAATATCACAAGATATTTTCAGTTTCCCAGGCGGTAGACGTTTTCAATTTATTGATCCGGATGGTAATGAGTTGGCAGTTTGGTCTGAATAAACGAAATATTAGAATACTAACTCATTAAATTTCCTCGATAATAGTACATTTGTGAGTACTAAGAAAAACTTCCCATATGGGAAGTTTTTCTATTTTAATTTGTATAGAGAACTGTAGAGATTATGACTGAAACAGAATACCTGGAGTTTTGTAAAAACCAAATTACAGGCCCATTAAAGGAAGAAGATATTATTACCATGCTAACCGCATGGGGTGCCATTAATTATTCACTTGGTTATAAAAATGCCTTACTTGATCATGATATTGAAGCTAATGAGTAGCGTGATGGTTTATGAGGATTAAATTAATATTGTAGCGTTTCGGCTAATGTATTCGTAAACTCTAATACAAACCAGAAACTTTTGATTATGAAAAACCCTACATCCGCAATTTCAGTATTACTTTTATTTTCCCTTAGCTTTTTCTCTTGTAAAAAAGACAGGAATGTAAATCCCGAAAATCTTATTAAGGGAAACTGGGAGGAAATGGACCTGAACGGATTGAAGCGATCTCTCAATTTTACCAAAGACAATAGCTTTTTTCTTAATATTGTCCTTAATGATGGAAGTAGCAGTCAGTTCATCGGATCTTACCAGATCCAAGGCGACAGATTAAAGATAACTACTACCGAAAAGCTGGAGCAGGAACAAGGAAAACCAGTTCAACGAACCCCTACGAATTACACACTCTACGAAAATGCCACCTTTAGTATTACTGGCGACATCCTTAAACTGAATTACACTAGCTACCCTGCCGACGCGCCGGTTAATACGCCCGCAAAATTCCGCAGACTGATCACGATTGATGAAGGTGGATTGACACCATAGGCTTACTAGACTGGAAAATCCGATGAAAGAAAACATTTTGTACACCTCCGTAGCTCCATTACTTGAATACTTTAATCGGTTAATCCCTTTAAGCAGAGAAGAAAAACAACTTGTAGCTGAACTATTTAAACCTCGGTTATACAGAAAAAGACAGTACGTTTTACAGGAGGGGGATGTTTGCTCTATTTTTAACTTTGTAGTACGGGGGTGTTTGCGGATGTATAAAATTGACGATAAAGGAAATACTCACATTATACAGTTTGCGACAGAAAATTGGTGGCTAATGGATATTGGTAGTTTCCATGGAAAAGAACCGTCAGAACTTAATATAGACGCAATTGAGGATACAATGGTACTTCATATAAGTTATAATGACCTCATCAACTTATATACAAAGGGGCCAAAATTCAATCTGATATTCAGAGTGCTGATCGAAAACAGCTTTGTTTCACTGCAAAAGCGACTATTACAAAACATCAGTTCTACTGCCGAAGAACGTTATCTGTCGTTTATGCAAGATTATTCCCACTTAAATAATCGCCTACCTCAGGTGCAAATCGCATCATTTATAGGGATTACTCCTGAATTTTTAAGCAGACTCCGTAACAAGCTTGTAAAGCCAAAATCTTAAACCAGATCAATACTATTTCTTGATGCAGTTCATTGGCATGTGAGCTCTTTCTGATGCAATTTTGTGTTATCAATTTAATATAAACTTTAAAAGAAATAACAATGACAAATACATCAAAAGTAGCCGTAATCGGCTTAGGAAACATTGGCCAGGCAGTTGCTGCCAACCTTTCAAAAGCAAACAAAGCTTTCATTGTAGCCGACAGAAATGTAGAGAAAGCAGAAGAATTAGCTGCTAAATTAGGTAAGTCTGCTGTGCCAAGTGATATTGCATCGGCTGTAAAAGACGCCAATATTGTGGTTTTGGCTATTCCATTTGGCGCGATTAAGCCATTTATCTCAGAATATTCAGGTGACCTGGAAGGCAAAATCATTGTTGATCCATCCAATCCTATTGCGCCAGATGGAAACGGTGGGTTTAATAAAATCATTGATCAGAACCAATCTGCCGGCGAAATTAATGCAATAGCGCTACCTAAAAATGCAAAATTGGCGAAAGCGTTAGGAACATTGGGTGCTGCTTCGCTTAGCGGAGCCGCTTATCAATCTCCAGAAAAATCAGTATTGTTTTATGCAACAGATGATACAAACATCGATGCTGATGTAGAAGAATTAATTAAAGACAATGGATTTGATCCGGTTCGGGTAGGGGCAATCAATCAGTCAATTCGTATCGAGGTATTCGGTGATCTTCACGAATTCGGTGCATTGRGAAAAACTGTTACGGCATCGGAGGCAAAAGCCAAAATCTAATCTTGAACTACCCACATCTGGTCCTTAGTATGCCAGATGTGGATAGTTAGATAATTAGATAAATTACCCCTTTGCGGCGTCTTCCAAATCTTTGATAATGATCTTGGTCATCTTCATCATAACTTGCATTACGCGTTGGGCCTTTTCTACATCTTTATCTTGTAATAATTCCCCTAGTATAGCAGGCGATACCTGCCACGACAAACCAAATTTATCTTTTAACCATCCACACTGCGATGTTTCACCACCTCCAGCTACAAGGCTTTTCCAGTAGTAGTCAATTTCTTCCTGTGTATTGGCCTCAATAGAAAAAGAGACTGACTCGTTAAATTTGAACTGTGGACCTCCATTTAATAGTATAAACTGTTGATCTTCTATTTCCATATCGACAGCCAGTATTTCACCGCCAAAACCAGGTGCGTCTTTTGGATAATAGCTGGCATTAAGTACTTTTGAGTTTTTAAATACTGAGGTGTAAAAGTCAATTGCCTCTTTAACAT
>NZ_JBFTNT010000104.1:0-12728 GCF_056397585.1 Pedobacter sp. 05L430
GTGTTACAAACACCGTAGTAATGGATTATGGTTTCTTTTGCTCTTCCTTCTTCCCTGTCAATTGTATGCCCAAAATGCAATTACAATAAAAGGAACAGTTTATGATTCTGCAGACGGAACTACGCTGGTTGGTGTTTCTGTCAATGAAAAAGGTACAACAAATGCGTCAAGTACAGACAATAAAGGTAGTTTTATCCTTAAGGTTTCTAATGCCAATGCGCGGCTTGTATTTAGTTATCTCGGGTATAAACTTCAGGAGGTTTCACTCAATGGGCAAAACACAGTCAATGTAAAGCTGGAGCCGGAAAGCAGAGGGCTAAATGAAGTTGTGGTAGTGGGTTATGGTACCCAAAAAAGAGGAGAGGTAACCAGTTCCATCGCCACGGTAAAATCCGAGGATTTCACAAAAGGAGCAGTAAGAGATGCCGCACAGCTCGTTCAGGGTAAAGTTGCCGGGCTCAGGATTACAACGCCTTCTGGCGATCCCACTGCCAGCACACAAATCAATCTGAGGGGGTTGAATTCCATCAATGGATCTTCTGAACCTTTAGTCCTGGTAGATGGAATTCCGGGAAGTTTAAATACAGTTTCTCCCGAAGATATTGAATCAATAGATGTCTTAAAAGATGGTTCAGCTGCAGCGATATATGGAACACGTGCAACTGGCGGTGTAATCCTGATCACTACGCGGAAAAATCGAGGTAAATCAAAGGCAACAATTGAATATACAAATTATGTAAACGTTCAAAAAATTGCAAGAAGGCCCGAACTGATGACCGCTGATGATTACAGGCGATTAATTGCCGAGGGTAAGAATTATACAGATTTTGGAAGTAATACCGATTGGCTGGATGAGATTTTACAAAATCCGGTAAGTCAGAACCATAACATAAGTTTTTTTGGTGGTACCGGAACTACAAACTTAACCGGGTCAGTAAACTATCGAAACTGGGAGGGCATATTTTTGCGTACCGGTCAGGAACGACTTACCATTCGGGCCGATTTAAATCATGCCATGTTTGATGATAAGTTAAAAACCAATATTCAGGTGATCAACCGAACAACATCCTCCACTCAGGGAGGAGCCGATGGATATGCTTACAGACAGGCGATGATACGTAATCCTACAGACAGAATTTTAACTGAGGACGGAAAATGGCAGGAAAGAGCAGTTTATTTTTACGATAACCCCCTTTCCAGAATTAATGAGGCAACAAACGACAATACTTTTCGGGAGATGCGGGTTAGCGGAAGTCTTGACTATCGCCCGATAAAGGATCTAAGCCTAAAAATACTAGCTTCTAATGTACAAAACAATAATTTGAATGGTAATAGTACTACTTTCGATCACGTAAATACAACCAAAAGTCAGTTGAACGGAACTGCATCACGGTCTACTTATTCTAATAAAGAAAACCTGATTGAGTTAACGGCTAATTATGTAAAGAGCATCAATAACCACAATTTTACATTGCTTGGTGGCTATAGCTGGCAAGATGCAACTTTTGAAAACTTCAGTGCTTATAATTTTGATTTTCCTACAGATGCATATACCTGGAATCAATTGGAAGCTGGTTCCGCATTAAAAAGAGGACTGGCGGAAATGACCAGTTTCAAAAGTAAATGGCAGCTTGCCGGTTTTTTTGGACGTCTTACTTATAACTGGGATGAAAAATATCTTTTTATGGCAAGTGTAAGAAGAGAGGGATCGTCAAAATTTGGTGTGAACAATCAATGGGGAACTTTCCCGGCTGCCTCTATTGGCTGGAGAGTAAACAAAGAGAATTTCATGCGGGATATTGCAGTAGTATCAGACTTGAAGTTAAGGGCAGGCTATGGTGTTACAGGAACAATTGCGAATGAACCCTATATGTCTCAGAGCAGTTATGATTTTACTTATAACGAAGGTGCATTTATTAATGGTAAATGGGTTCAGGGATTTGTTCCAACAAGAAACTTTAATCCGGATTTGCGATGGGAGAAAAAGAAAGAATATAATGTTGGTGTCGACTTTGGTTTATTTGAAAGCAGGATTACCGGATCCCTCGACTATTATACACGGAATGTAGAAGACCTGCTTTATAATTTCCCCGTGCCTGTTCCTCCATATTTAGCCGGTAACATGTTCCTTAATGCGGGAGCAATGAAAAATTCWGGATTTGAAGCACTTTTAAATATTAAAGCAGTAGACAGCAAATTGCTGAAATGGAACACCAACATTACCTATTCGACTAATAAAAACAAATTGGTTGATTTGTCTAATAAACAGTTTGACGTAACTACTGAATTTTTTGATGCAGGTTACACTGGCGAGCCTATTCAGTCATCAACCCATCGTGTAAAAGTTGGTGGCCCCATTGGCCAATTCTTTGTACTTAAAAGTGTAGGGGTAGATGACAATGGGAAATGGTTGGTAGAGAACAAGGATGGACAAGTTATACCCATTGCAGAATCGACTGCCGAGGACCGTCAGTATTATGGGAACGGAATTCCTAAATACCTGATGGGCTGGAATAACTCTTTTCAGATTAAGAACTTTGATCTGCAGGTAAACATTAGGGGAGCCTTTGGTCACGATGTACTGAATATGCAAAGAATGTATTATGAAAACCCTGTTAACAAGGCCTATAACGTATTAAAAACCGCATATGATCCGGTATATGGTAAACAACTCAATACAGACCTGGTTTATGTTAGCCATTACATTGAAAAAGGCGATTACATTAAAATTGACAACATCACACTTGGTTATACCTTACCTAAAGATTTTATCAAAAAGATAAGTAACCTCAGGATCTATGTTTCCGGACTTAATCTATTTACCATCACAAAGTATAAAGGTCTTGATCCCGAAGGGGTAAGCTATTCAGGTGATTTCACTTTTGCACCTGGAATTGAACACCGGGATACTTATCCTACTACACGGACTTTTACTGCCGGACTTAATGTTTCATTTTAAGTTATAAATATCATGAAAAAGAAAATTTTCCAATATATAATAATCGCAACGCTAGTTTCTGGCGTTATCATTTCCTGTACTAAATTGGATGAGGAAGTGTATTCCGAAGTCCTTCCATCTAAATTCAATCCCTCAGAGAAAGATCTCCCATCTATTCTGGCGCCTACCTACGCTTCTTTAAGAACGGTTATGTGCGGATGGCAGGGATATTTTGATTTGCAGGAAGAAGCTGCCGACTGTATCATTACACCAGTTCGCCCTAATGGTTGGGACGATGCCGGAACATACCGCCGGATGCATCAGCATACCTGGACTACCCAGGAATATCAGCCCTTTAATACCTGGCAAAATGCCTATTCGAGTATCACAAAATGCAACATGATACTCTCACAGATTGAAGAAGGTACCCTCAAGTTAGAAGCGATTAAAGAAAGCGCGGTTGCAGAACTTAGGGCTGTACGGGCACTTGCCTATTATCTCTTAATGGACAATCATGGTAATGTTCCCATAGTTACAAGCTTTAAGGACGTTTCTTTGCCTAAACAAAATACAAGGGCCGAAGTGTATGCATTTGTGTTAAAAGAATTAAATGAAGTATTGCCTGTGCTTAGTGAAGATGCTGCCACTACTTATGGAAGAATGAATAAATGGGGAGCAAAGGCGCTTCTTGCTAAAATATACCTCAATTCGGAAATCTATGTGGGAACACCTGAATACGAAAAATGTATTAAGGAAGCTGATGATGTGATAAACAGCAATAAGTACCAGTTAGATAATAATTATAGCGATGTATTTACTTACACTAACCAGAACTCAAAAGAGATCATATTTGCCATTCCATATGATGAAATTTATGGAGTAGGAAATCAGATTCATTTAAAAACCCTTGATCCACTAAGTCAGAGTGTATACCAGATGACCGCCCAGCCATGGGGTGGGAATTGTGCAGTACCACAATTTATCGATACTTATGATGTTGATGACAGTCGTATGAAAGATTCCTGGATACAGGGCCCACAGATAAACCCCACCTCTGGTCAGGTGATGATCAATTACGTGAAATTTGTTCCTGGTATGGGTGGAACTGACGGAATTGTTGCAGCCAGTAACCAGGGCTTTCGAATAGGTAAGTATGTAATTAAACCTAAAGCCACGGGAGCTATGGATAACGATTTTCCGTTTTTAAGATATGGAGATGTTTTGATGATGAAGGCAGAAGCACTGTTAAGGACGGGCAAACCAAATGAGGCTGCTTTAATTGTAACTGAGATCAGGAAGCGTGCTTTCAAAGATAATCCGGGAAAAGCAACAGTCACCGGCGCAGATCTTTTAAAAGGTAGCAACTATCAGTATGGATTACAGGCACCTGACGGAAAAGTATCTGTGGTGAATGGAGGCGCAGATATTGTTTATGGTCGATTTTTAGATGAACTAGGTTGGGAGTTTGCAGCAGAAGCTCATCGCAGGCAGGATCTGATCCGTTTCGGCGTATTCCAAACCAAGCGGTGGTTCAACCATTCTCCGCACCCACAGGCACAAACACGTACATTATTTCCAATACCGCAAGACGAGTTGGCAAAAAATCCCAATTTGAAGCAGAATCCTGGTTATTAGGCTGTATTCATAAGGTGAATAATAGAAAAGATTTGTGCTTTTTAATAAGCGTTACTTTGACGTATATTAGCAATGTGTCACCATATCTTAACCAATTTAACATGCTTGTAATCAGCTAAGTGTTAACATTTGTATATTAACACTCAACAACTAATCAACCAACTTAATCCACCACTTAAACAACCGACCATGAAAGTACTCCCATTTACTTTACTTGTACCGAATGACAAGAGTGTGATATCTGAACAAATTGAATTACCTCATTTCTATCAATATCTTCACAGGCATGACGAGTGGCAGATAACTTGGGTTGAGCGTGGTGAAGGTACATTGATAGCAGGTAATAACATGCATGCATTTCGTCCCGGAGATCTCTTTTTAATAGGAGCTAATCTTCCCCATTTATTTAAAAGTAACCCCGAATATTTTATGGGTGAAGAAAGTAAAAGTATCAAGGCATGTTCTATTTATTTCAATCCTTCAGGAGTATTAGCTGGTTTATTTAATCTACCTGAATTAAAAGCAGCGAGTTCTTTTTTGAGGAATAATAAGCATGGGTTTAAAATCCCTGAGAAATACAAGAAACAGTTTGCATCAAAGATGCTTGAAGTTCATCAGGCATCTGGAACCGATGTACTATTTAATTTTTTGAATCTGTTTGAATTACTCCTGGATATTGGGGGAAGTGCCGAGGAGCTTTGTTCGGACTTTTATTCTTCTAATCTTTCAGAGCGTGAGGGAATGAGGTTGAGTAATATTATCAATTTTATTATGCGTAATTATAACAATCAGATTGATCTTGAAGATGTGGCAAATGCTGCTTATATGACCCCACAGGCATTTTGCAGGTACTTTAAAAAACATACCGGACATACTTTCATTTCTTTTTTAAACGAAGTGAGGATAAATGATGCGTGTAAAAGCCTCGTATCAGGCGAAAAACCGGATTGTATCTCGGGAGTCGCCTATAAAGCTGGATTTAATAGCATTACAAACTTTAATCGTGTTTTCAAGAGCATTATAGGTCAGTCGCCGCGTGCATACATAGATGCCTATAATAATGTAAGTAGAGTAGGTCTTATCGCAGTATAATAAGGCAAATATGACTATGTTTATGAAAAAACATTTATACAGACTCTTAATTATGTGTTTATTGCCATCGCTCCTTTTTGCGCAGGAAAAAATGGCCTCTGCTCTATACGAGCAAACCAGCGAGATGGGAACCACAATCATTACTTACCAAAGGGATGTAAAAGCCATTCAGGATTTCTATTCACCATATATTATAGAAGGGACTTATCCCGAAGTCGAGCATGTTTATTATTCGCCTGAGCAAAGGGAGCGATTGCTTGCAGTCCATAAGGAATACCTTAAAGGACTGGAACATCTGGATTTTGATTCTTTTAGTATTTATGGTAAGGTTGATTATCTGTTGCTAAAAAAGGAGATCGGTAAAGAAATTGGTCAATTGGAGAATGCGGAAATTAACGATCAGGCTATTCTCAAATATATTCCCTTTGCTCAGGATATCTATGCATTAGAAAAGGAAAGACGAAGGGGGAAGGCAATGGATTGGCAGGCTGTGGCCACAAAGCTTAAGGCAATACTGAAAGTAGTGGAGGCTTCAAATGCATCCTTATCAAAAGAGACAACATTGAATAAGAAATTATCAGGAACTGCAAATGAAGCAATTTCTGGTTTGAAAACGAGACTAAGAGGTTTTTACGAATTTTATAAAGGATATGATCCATTATTCGATTGGTGGGTGCCTAAACCTTATGATGCATTAACCGTGGCTTTAACTAATTATGCATCATTATTTTCTGGGAAACCCATTAAGGAGTCCCTTCAAAAGGACAGTGACTACGGAATAAAAGGAACCCCAATTGGGCAAACAGAACTTATCAGGCAATTAAGTGCAGAAATGATCCCCTATACGCCAGAAGAACTCGTTAAAATTGCAGAAAAAGAGTTTGCATTTTGTGATCAGGAGTTATTAAAAGCCTCGGCGGATATGGGTTTTGGAAAAGATTGGAAAAAAGCCCAGGAGAAAGTCAAAGAAAGCTTTGTTGCTCCCGGTAAACAGCCTGAACTAATTGTGCAACTACAGAAAGAAGCGCTTGATTTCATAAGAGAACATAATTTAATTAAAATTCCTGCCCTTGCAGAGGAAACATGGGGGATGGTCATGATGTCGGCTGAAAGACAGCTGGTCAATCCGTTTTTTACAGGAGGAAGAGAAATTAGTGTATCGTATCCAACAAATACAATGAATGAAGGCGATAAGTTGATGAGTATGCGTGGTAACAATCCATATTTTTCAAGAGGTACCGTACAACATGAATTACTCCCAGGTCATCATTTGCAGTATTATATGAATAGCCGCTACAAGAATTACAGGGAACTTTTTACTACGCCCTTTGGAATTGAGGGATGGACCCTTTATTGGGAACTTCTTTTGTATGACAAAGGTTTTGCTAAAAGCCCCGAAGAGCGTATCGGTATGCTGTTCTGGAGGATGCATCGCTGCGCAAGGATTATATTTTCGCTAAATTATCACTTAGGTAAATGGACTCCGGGGCAGTGTGTCGACTTTCTTGTTAATCGGGTGGGTCATGAGCCTGCCAATGCAGAGGGAGAAGTCAGGAGGTCATTTGAAGGTGGCTATAGTCCTTTATATCAGGTCGCCTATATGATTGGCGGGCTACAATTGATGGCTTTAAAAAACGAACTCGTAGAAAGCGGAAAAATGAGTTATAATGAATTTCATGAACGGGTGATGAAAGAGAACCTGATTCCGATGGAAATGGTGAGGGCAACATTAACCGGTCAGCCATTAAAAAGGGATTTTACAACCCAATGGAGATTCTACAAATTATGAAACAAGAACCCACCGGATTTAAATCTTCACTCAGGTTAATTGATGCCACGATGCTGGTTGCCGGCAGTATGATCGGATCAGGAATATTTATTGTAAGTGCAGATATTACCAGGAATGTAGGGAKCTCGGGTTGGTTAATGGTGGTATGGCTGATAACTGGGTTTATGACACTAACTGCAGCTTTAAGTTATGGCGAATTAAGCGCTATGTATCCGAAAGCTGGTGGACAATATGTGTATTTAAAAGAGGCATACAATCCATTAATAAGTTTCTTATATGGCTGGAGTTTTTTTACGGTTATTCAAACCGCTACTATTGCTGCAGTTGGTGTGGCTTTTGCAAAGTTCACAGCTTATTTATTACCTCAGCTTAGTGAAGATCATATAGCTATTGATCTTGGGTTTTTACATGTTTCGCCGGCACAGCTGCTCGCAATAGTTGTTATCATTATTTTAACTTACGTAAACAGCCGGGGTGTTAATGCAGGCAAGTCCATACAAACAGTTTTTACGATGGCCAAACTATTGAGCCTTTTCGGTTTGATTGTATTCGGTTTGTTTTTTCTGCAAAAAGATATCTGGCAGAGTAACTGGAAAGATGCCTGGGAGTTGAAACCACTGGCCGGATCGTCGGCCGTAGGCTCTTATACTACAATGGCTGCTTTTGGTGCGATTGCCGCTGCTATGGTGGGCTCTATTTTTAGTAGCGACTCCTGGCATAATGTCACCTTTGTTGCGGGTGAGATCAGGAATCCAAAAAGAAATGTTGGGTTGAGCCTTGCACTTGGTACGGTCATGGTCACCATATTATATATTTTGACCAATATCATGTATACCGGTGTACTTTCGCTCAGCGACATGGCACATGCAGATAAAGACAGGGTTGCTGTCTCTGCCTCGCAGGTTATATTCGGATCATCGGGCACTGTTATTATTGCGCTAATGATCATGGTGTCTACCTTTGGATGTAATAATGGATTGATTATGGCAGGCGCCAGGGTTTATTATTCTATGGCTAAAGACGGCCTTTTTTTTAAGAAAGTGGGTGCCTTAAACAGAAATGCTGTACCTGCCTTTGGTCTTTGGATCCAGTGTTTGGTGGCTTCATTATGGTGCCTTAGCGGCAGATATGGTGATCTGCTTGATATGATCTCCTTTGTTGTGGTGATGTTTTACATGCTTACAATTGGAGGTATTTTTATTCTCAGAAAAAAGCGCCCTGATATTGAACGTCCATACAAGGCTTTTGGCTATCCGATTTTGCCACTTATTTATATCATTATGGGGTTAGCTTTTTGCGTCCTGCTGATCCTATATAAACCCCGTTTCACCTGGCCAGGATTGATCATCACCTTGATCGGTATCCCGGTTTACTTTGTGATTGGAAAATTTAAAAATAATAAACATGAAAATTAGTAGTATCTATCTTTTTTTAATAGTTATTGCCTTCAGTTCCAAAGCTCAACAAAATCAATTACAACCCTTTAGTCCATCAGGTGCTGAGATGGAACGAGCCTATTCTCAGGCTGGACAGCTGGATAGTGCGTTGAGAAAGGTAGCCGTAAATAATGAAATAATTCCATTTTGGAACGCAGACGGACACTCGTTTTGGTACAAAAGAAACTTAGCGGATCGCAACTGGGAGTTTATTTATGCTGATATAACAGAAAGTGTACATAAACCGGCTTTTGATCATACCAGAGTTGCCACGATAGCAAATAAGTTCTTTGATAAAGTGCAGGAAGCTACAAAACTAAAATTTGATAGGCTTATTTTTGGCAATTCGGGAACCCTGTTAACACTCAAGTTAAATGGGAAATGGCTTGAAATTAATTTGGACGATTACAGTTTCAAACAAGCTAAAGATACCAGCTTTGTTAATTATGATCCAAGGAAACCATTACAAAGAAAAAGATCGAGATGGGAGGGGACTCCTTCGCGCTTCTTATCCCCGGATGGAAAAAACGTTCTCAGCTTAAAGGCTGGGAATCTTTTTGTAACAGATACCGAAAGTAAAGCAGAAACCCAGTTAACAACAGACGGGACAGAAAAAAGACCTTATGCTGAATTCAGTTGGTCGCCCGATAGCAAAAATGTTGTAGGATACCTGGTGAATCCAAAGAAGATAGATAGTGTTTATTATGTGCTGAGCGCAGTAACAGGAACAACCAGAGGACAGTTAAAATCACATGAGTATGCGCAGCCGGGGGACGTCTTCACCAGTTACGAGCCTTTTATTTTCAATATTACAACTAAGAAGATAATAAAGGTAGATACAGAGCAAATCGATTTTTTTGAACCACAACCTCTGCATTGGCGGAATAATGACAACAGATATTATCTCTATGAAAAAGTAGATCGTGGCCACCAGCGTTTTAGAGTGATTGAAGTAGATGTACAAACGGGGAAAACCAGGAATATTATAGATGAGAAGGCAAAAACTTTTATTTATGAAGATCGCATTTACACACGCTATCTGCCCAAAACCAATGAAGTAATTTGGACAAGCGAGCAAGACGGTTATCGCCATATTTATCTGGTAAATACGCTAACGGGGAAACAATTTCAGGTTACAAAGGGGGATTTTGTAGTACGTGATATTGATAGCGTTGACGTGGAGAAAAGGGAGATATGGTTTACTGCCAGTGGTGTGAATAAAAAAGAGGACCCTTATTTTTTACATCAGTACAGGGTTAATTTTAACGGTAAAAATACGATAGCACTCAATCTTGAGCAGGGCAATCACCGGGTAGTATTTTCTCCCGACAGAAACTACTATGTGGATACCTATTCACAGATCAATGTTGCGCCAGTAACTGTTGTTAAAAGAACTGCAGATGCCAAAAGCATCATGGAATTAGAGCGGGGTACTACCACTGGTTTTACAGAAGCAGGGCTTAAATTACCTGAGGTATTTGTTGCTAAAGGAAGAGATGCCAAAACAGATATTTGGGGAGTAGTATGGCAGCCATCGAAAATGGATAATAGTAAGACCTATCCCGTTATTGAATATATTTACGCAGGCCCTCAGGATAGCTTTGTACCCAAGAATTTTACGCCTTATAGCGAAATGCAGAGCCTTGCTGAACTGGGTTTTATTGTTGTGCAGATGGATGGTATGGGTACTGCAAACCGCTCAAAAGCTTTTCACGACGTATGTTGGAAAAATCTGGCTGATGCAGGATTTCCGGATCGTATTTTATGGATAAAGGCAATGGCACAAAAATATCCTAACGCAGATATCAGCAGAGTGGGTATTTATGGCACTTCAGCTGGGGGGCAAAATTCAACGGGCGCTTTGCTGTTCCATCCAGAATTTTATAAAGCTGCGGTATCGGCTTGCGGATGTCATGATAACAGGATAGATAAGCAATGGTGGAATGAGCAATGGATGGGTTATCCGGTTGGCCCTCATTACGATGAGCAGTCCAATATCACTAATGCAGCAAAATTACAAGGTGATTTGTTTCTGATTGTTGGCGAGGCCGACGAAAATGTGCCACCTGAATCTACTTACCGCTTGGCTGATGCCTTAATCAAAGCAAACAAAGATTTTGAATTACTATCTATACCTGGAATGGGGCACAGTGATGGTGGTGCATACGGAAGGCGAAGAAAAAGAGATTTTTTTGTAAAGCATTTACTGCACGCCGAGCCACCCAAACGTAATGTTGTGATTAATTAATTGCATATGCTCCATTTTAAGAGCTAACTATGTTAATATAGCTTAACCAGTTGTTAATATTATAGAACTCATTTCTTTGAAGACTAGAACTACACCTACTATTGTAGGTAAATTCATGATTTACGTACTGGATCCCTTAGGATCGATTGCATTTATGCATACGTTTAATTGTTATTTGTAACGACGCATCACACGAATAACGTGAAAGCGGAAATAATCATAGAATAAGGCAGTCATTAGAAAAAAAATGGGCATTAGAAACGCGTCAAATTGATATTGCAGGAATAAAAATGTACCCATAACTCCACCAAAGAGAAAGGAAGTAATAATGACCACTCTAAGCAAGATGCGCCGTTGTATCCTTGCAGTTAATTTCAAAGGTTGAATAACGGCGATAGAGAGATCTGTCCCCAGATCAGTAAACATCCCTGTAAGATGGGTGGTCCTCACTACCGAACCAGAGATCATCGAGACCAATGCATTCTGCATACCCATGGCAAATAGTAAACTGCCTGCAAAATATTCAGTTTCATGTAGAGAACTATTGTAGCTATGGCAGGAAATGGTAACAGTTGCTAATATCGCTATAATGATCCCGATAGGTAGTAGGTAGGCTGAAGATTTTTCTCTTCCAATCGCTTCTATGCATATACCTGAAGTAAATGCTCCTGTTAAAAACAACAAAAACCAGAGTGCAACAATACCTGCGGCTCTAAAATCTGCTTCAGCAAGGTTAACTGCAAATAATGCAGCATGTCCTGTTACATTTGTCGTTAATACTCTGAATGCCAGAAAGCCAGCACCGTTAATAAATCCTGCATTTAGACAAAGCAAGATAGCAAGTCTGAGATTGTGATTAAAGGTTCTTTTTTGTCCTGTATGTCTGAGCATAGGTGGATAGTTTTTTGCGAATTAGCCTGGTCAATTTTGCCGAGCTTAACTTCTATTAGATCTCCGAACGAGTTTTTCAATATCCTGTATCCAGATTTTCCGACCTTGTGTTTTAATCATACCCTCAGCTTTAAACTCCTTCAATAGTCTAATTACATTTTCTTTAGCTATACCTGCTATACCAGCAAGATCACTTCTGGATATATCTATTACAATTGTCTCTCCATAGGAAAGGCCGGCTTTTGATTTTTCTCTGAATACAATCAGTGCAATTGCGAGTCTTTCAGCCGCTGAGGCGTCGGAAAATGCTGAAATATTGTTTACGAATACGGTAAACTCATGGCTCAATGCCTTTAATAGACTCGTAGCAAACTGTGGGTTACGTTGAAGAATTTCAAAGAAATCTTCTTTTGGTATAAAGCTGATTAAACTTTCTTCAAGCACTGCAGCTGAATCCTGATGCCGTTCTTCAGATAAAATGGCATGATATCCAATTAGTTCTCCCTTATTAGCCACATAAATGATCTGCTCTTTGCCAGTAGCCCCTTTTTTATACTTTTTAACTTTTCCTGAATGGATATAGTAAAGTCCGGAGGGCATCATCCCTTCCTTGAATATAATTTCACCTTTTCTATATTTCTGAATATCCTGTTTGCCTATTAAAAAGATATAATCTTGCTCATTAAGCATATTAAGGAC
>NZ_JBFTNT010000105.1:0-20574 GCF_056397585.1 Pedobacter sp. 05L430
CCACCGATCTGGGGTTTAGAGTATTGCAATACTGTATCACCATTAATAATATGAGTGATCAAAGAATCGCCAAGAACAATCAACTCTCCCCGTACCCACTGATCGCCGTCATATGTTTTTGAGGTAGAGTTTAAGCAGTGAGAATCTGCTATTTTGCCCTTATAAACCACATTGGTTCCGGGTGAGCACATATTGCCCGTAGGTCTTGGGTTTCCGTCACCCAGGCCAGCAAGAAGTTGCATCTCAATAGAGATTGGCCAATCCTGCTCTTTTAACATTGTTCTCGGATCCTGCGAATGAAACATTACACCGCTATTTAACAAAGTATAATCAGGGGCTCCTTTTTGCAGTTTTCCTACAAAACGATATTCAAATTTCAAATGATAATAAGAGAATGGCGTTTTATAATACAGGTGCGCAAACTGATCATTAAAATCTCCATATTGATCATACCGCACTTTAATGATACCATCTTCAACCCTAAAAGTATTTCCAAAATTCACACCAAATTCATGATGATGTACCTTTACAAACCAATCCTTAATGTCTTTACCATTAAACAAAGGGACCCAACCTTTTTTGTCATCAGATTKGTTTGAGCTTTGCTTAATTCCTCCGCAGCCTGCAAAAAGAAGACAAGAAATCAAGGCTATAAATGTATATTTTTTCATGTTATGTGTGGTTTATTTAGTTGGAGGCAAAATACAATAAAAAATTAAATATCCGATTCCTCCATGCTTTCAATGGAAGCAGGTTGAATCGCAAGCTTATATTTCTCTTCATCAAATTCGTTTTCGCTTTTGGCAATTACAATCGTTGCAATTCCATTTCCAATCATATTTGTTATAGCCCTGGCTTCAGACATAAACCTATCTACTCCTATTAAAATCCCTATATGTTCAACCGGCATTAGTTTCAAAGCGGTTAAGGTAGACACTAATACAATAAACCCACTGCCAGTAACCCCGGCAGCTCCTTTTGATGTGACCATCAAAACAGCAAGCACACCTAGCTGTTCTCCTATTGAAAGATCTACATTAAAGACCTGACACAAAAATATAACTGCCATAGAAAGATAAATTGCCGTTCCATCCAGATTAAAAGAATAACCGGTAGGTATAACCAAACCAACAACAGATTTATCACAACCAATGGCTTCCATTTTCTTCATCATACTAGGTAAAACAGACTCAGAAGAGGAAGTACCCAAAACAATCAGGATCTCCTGTCGAATATATTTCAAATACTCTAATAAGCTAAATTTATAAAACCTGCAGATGGCGTTTAGCACTACAAAAATAAATAAGAAACAGGTTAGATAAACTGAACCCATTAGCTTCGCCATAGGCAACAACGTTTTTAATCCATAAGTACCAATGCTAAATGCCATCCCCCCAAAGGCACCCAACGGAGCAAGTCGCATCACTATCTTCATGATATTAAAAAATACCTTTGCCATTTTATCAAAAAAACTAAGCAATGGCTGCCCACTATCGCCAAGCTTATTTAAACCATAGCCAAATAAAATGGCAAAGAATAATATCTGTAAAATATCTCCTTTGCTAAAGGCCTCAAAAACATTATGAGGTATTATGTTCGCAAAAAACTCTAACCAATTAATTTTGCCTGCTTGTTCAGTATATGCTTTTATTTTACTCACATCACCCGTTGTAGGGTGAACACCAATCCCAGGCTTTAATAAATTGGCAACCACCATTCCAATTAAAATGGCTACAGTAGTAACCACCTCAAAATATAAAAGAGCTTTCCCTCCAACACGCCCAACTTTCTTCATATCGCCCATATGGGCTATTCCCAGAACTATTGTTAAAAATATGATGGGAGCAATGAGCATACTGATCATTTTAATAAAACTCTGGCTTATAAGTTCGGCATGTGGGGCGAAACCCGGGAAAAAAGTACCGACAATAATCCCTAAAGCAATAGCCACTAAAACCTGAAAAGTAAGATTCGAAAGGATAGATTTCATTATACTATAATAGTGAAATTTTGTTTAATGTATTAGCTTTATGGCATGGAAAGCGAAAACAAAAATCCTTACGTACAGTTCAACGGTAAAATCCTAAAGGATTGGAAAGACAATGGAGTAAAATACATCAAGCTTGTAGAGTTGGAAACCGACCTTACTGTTAAGTTTTTCGAGCTTATTCCGGATTCTGAGATTCCTGATTCCGGCGAAACAATATATCATATAGAATCAGATGATATTACCGAGCTTTTAGAGCCGGTAGCTAAAGTGAAATTTCTGGTACACGAAATCTATCTTGAAGAGGAGGAGTAAATGTATCCTGAACTTTTAGCCCACATTAAAAGATATGTACAACTTGAGTCGTATGAAGAGCAATTGTTATGCGATAGCATCGAGCTTAAAATACTTAAAAAGAAAGAGTATCTTCTGGAAGCAGGTAAATTATGCAAGGGAGATTATTTTATTGTCAAGGGCTGTTTAAGGCAATTTTACATTAATAAAAAACTGAACGAGCAGATTATAAACTTCGGTCTGGAAAACTGGTGGATAGCAGATCAGGACAGCCTACTGAACAAACAACCATCTACAACCAATATCCAGGCTATAGAACCCTCAGAACTTTTGTTTCTGAGTGAAAAGAATAAAACAGTCTTGTTCGAAAAAGTACCTCGATTGGAAAGTTACTTCCGCATAATGATGCAAAAAGCGTTTGTTGCCTCACAACGCCGGATAGGCTATATTTTTAACCAAACTGAAGAAGAACGTTACAGGCATTTCTCAAGTTTATTCCCTGATTTCATGCAACGTGTACCACAATACATGTTAGCTTCTTATCTAGGTTTTACTCCACAATTTCTTAGTCGCTTAAGAGCTAAAAAGCAATAAACTTTCTTAACCACAGTTCATTTTTCTAAGGTACTTTATTGCTCAACTTTGGTACAACAAAAACAAATAGTTATGAGTAATAGAATTAGAATTAACCAGGTAGAGCCAGCAGCTTACAAAGCAATGTTGGCGTTTGATAGTTATGTGGAACAAAGCAATCTTACCACTAAACATAAGGACCTCATCAAAATAAGGGCCTCTCAAATTAATGGATGTGCTTACTGTATCGATCTGCACACCCGCGATGCACGCAAAGCGGGTGAAACAGAACAAAGAATTTATGCCCTTAATGCATGGAGAGAAACTCCATTTTTTGATGAGCAGGAACGTGCCTTGTTAGCACTTACAGAAGAAGTAACTTTTATTAACAACAAAGTATCTAATGAAAGTTACAATAATGCTGCTGCACTTTTTGACCATGTTTACCTTGCTCAGATAATCATGGCCATAATTAGTATCAATGCGTGGAATAGAATTGGGATAAGCACCGGAATGGAGCCGAAATAACTACACCCCTTCCATACCGTATTGCTTTAGCACATCTGCCGGTACACCTTCCCAACGGTTAGGTACATTGCCAACATAACCGAGGTCCTTAATACCGATCTCGGTTGTAAAGAATCCTGAAGCAGTGAGGTCTCGCATCAAACTAAAGAAAGCCACACCTTGTTGCATTCCTGGTTTTACTTTCTTTGGATATGCAATGTCATCAACCATCTCAATTTGCTGAGTTGATGATGCATCTTTAAAAGTTTTCTGATAGCGGTTTAAACATTGCAGATCAAGCCACTTTAGTCCACCGCGCATCGGAGTTTGATGTCCTGGCATATCCTTAACAATGAACTCAATAAAATCAGGCACTTTGGCATCCGAAGCGCTTCCTGATTTGTCATCCTTAGGAATAATAATATCCGCTAAAAGCGTTATTGTTGCCATTTCATGTTCGGTAAAGAACTTCCATGAATTTAATTTCTTATCACGTTCTACTTCAAACTCCTGTCTTCCAGGTTGGGCTTCGCCATCAGCACCTTTGGCAACAACTTCCGGTTCTTTTCCCGGTTTACAGGCTTCAAGCACCACACCTGCGCTAATTGCAGTAAGGCCCAAAGCTTTTAATGAATCACGTCTGTTCATATATATCGATTTGAGATCAGCTAATGTTTAAGGTTTTCTTTTGTGCTAAAATGTACTCTGCAGTACGCATAGAAAGCGCAAGAATTGTCCAGGTAGCATTTTTATCACCTTGTTGTACAAAAGGAGCAGCATCTACTACAAAAAGATTTTTACAATCATGAGCCTGGCACCATCYGTTTAATGCAGATTTTTTAGGATCATCACCCATTCTTACCGTGCCAACTTCGTGTATAATCTTTCCGGGCGCTTCTAATCCGTAGCTTGTTTCCGCACCAGGAGGCTCAGAGGCAATTGCCCCCATTGCATGCATAATTTCCTTAAAGGTTTCCTGCATGTGTTTTGCTTGCTTTACTTCTTCCGGGGCCCATTTATAGTTAAATCTAAGTACCGGTATTCCGTATTTATCTACTACGTTTGGATCTATTTCGCAATAGTTACTTTCCCTGGCTATAGCGGTTCCTCTACCCGCCATCCCAACTTCGGTTCCATAAAAGCGCCTGTAATCATCCTTTAACCCAGCACCATATCCGCCGGCTTCTTTCATTTTACCGTCCCTACCAGGTATAGAACCGTTCATACCCTCTATGCCCCAGCCAAATCCATAACCAGGCATACTAAGTCCGCCACCATATTCTATGTGATAACCTCTTGGGAAATCAAGTTTTTTATTATCAAGCCACCATGGGGAATATATATGTATACTTCCGGCACCATCTTCGTTATATCTTTTGCGATCTACCAACTGAGGCAGGTATCCACTCATACTGGCTCCAGTAGAATCATGCAGGTATTTACCAACTATTCCACTACTATTCGCCAATCCGTCAGGATGGGCAGCAGATTTAGAATTAAGTAATAACCTTGCAGATTCACATGCACTGGCACCCAGAATAATGGTCTTACCTTTTACCTGGTATTCTTGCATATCCTTTGTATTTACATAAGATACTCCCGTTGCTTTTCCGCTTTTATCAGTTAACACCTCTCTTACCATCGCATTGGTAATAACAGTTAGGTTTCCTGTTTTTACTGCCGGAATCACCAGGCAAGACGATGATGAAAAGTCGGCATAAACTTTACATGATMTTCCGCACTGACCGCAATAAAAGCATTGCCCCCGATCTTTATTGTCTTTTAATGCTTCGGTAAGTACAGAACCTCTGCCAGGAATTACAGTTACCCCAACTTTTTGAGCTGCTTTTTTTATAAATAGTTCATTAAGTCTTGGTTTCGGAGGTGTCATAAATATCCCATCAGGCTCACTTTCTATGCCCTCTACTGTACCATAAAGACCAATCATCCTATCTACCCTATCATAAAAAGGTTTTAGCTCCTGGTAAGTAATAGGCCAGGGATCAGTTAGTCCATCCTTAGGTTTAAAATCATCTGGACCCATTCTCAAAGAGATACGACCCCAGTGATTTGTTCTTCCACCAAGCATTCTGGAACGAAACCAGGCAAACTCCGAATTATTTTTCTGAGTATATGGTTCTCCTTCTAGCTCCCATCCGCCATAAGCAGCATCAAAATCACCAAAGTGTCGGGTAGTACCCGCTCCTCTTCTTGGCGACTCCCATGGCCACTTCAGTTGTTGAGAGTCTATTCTCGGATCAAAATAAGCACCAGCTTCCAGCATTAAAACTTTCAAACCTGCATTGGCAAGTACATATCCGGTCATRCCTCCYCCGGCACCTGATCCTACAATGACAGCATCATATTCGACGCCCGATTTCTTGATTTCAAATTCGCTCATTTATAATCTGATTTTTTTTTAAAATAACGATTTACGGAGCATTTTATTCCTAAAACCATTGTCTGTAACAACAATAATGGCTTAGGCTAAAATAAGCACTTAATAATAAGTAATATACAAATTTTAACAATCCACAGAAAAATTAGAACTTATTTATAACCACTCTAATTAAAGTCCATTATAGTCCATCGAGCTAACATTAATCATACAAAACTCATAATTAACAACATAACTATATAAATAAATCCATATGTCTAAATTTGCTTCAATGAAGGTAGATATTTGGTCGGACGTGCGTTGCCCGTTCTGTTATATAGGAAAAAGAAAATTTGAGGCCGCTCTGGAACAATTTGAGCATAAGGATAAAGTTGAAGTTGAATGGCATAGTTACGAGCTTGATCCACATGCTGAAACTGCTCCGGAAATTAGCTCTTATGATCATCTTGCCAACAGATATGGCAGATCAAGAGAATGGGCTATAGAAACTCATGAGCATGTAACAGAAACTGCTGCAGCAGTAGGTTTAGATTTCAATTTTGACATCTCGGTTGTAGCAAATTCTTTTGATGCCCACAGATTAATTCAACTGGCAAAGTCAATGGGACTGGGTGATGAAGCCGAAGAACAATTATTTAAAGCACATTTTACAGATGGCATTAATATCAGCGATCATCAATCACTAATTGAAATAGGCACAAAGATCGGTCTCGACAAATTATCTGTACAAACTATGCTGAACGGCACCGATTTTACAGACGAAGTAAGATATGATGAAAACGCCGCCCAAACCATCGGGATTAAAGGGGTTCCTTTTTTTATATTTAATCAGAAACTTGCTGTATCAGGAGCACAATCACCGGAAACGTTTTTAGGTGCGTTGAATCAGGCATTTCAAAATAACATCGAAAAATAAGCATTCTCTTTCAAAGTCTGGAATCTTTTGCCCCTGAAAAAGGGACAAAATTTCCTAGGCCTTTTCTGAGAAACTGATTTTTCAGGAAAACCCACCGTCTATTTTTTTAAATCTACTCACATATATCCATATCGCATAGCTAGTGCATCTTGCATAACTTATTTTCCAGAAAAAATCCTTGTTCTTCGAAGACATGCAGATTTTTCCCTTCAAAAATCTGAGGATGAGAAGAATCAAGAATTTTTTCCTCTTGTTTTAAACTGATGTAGAAATACCGGTAGAGTTAAATTGCAAATCGTACAATCTCTTGTAATACCCATCAAGTTTAAGTAATTGCTGGTGTGTTCCCATTTCCTTGATCTCGCCCTTCTCCAATACAAGAATTTTATCTGCTTTCTGTATAGTTGACAGGCGGTGTGCAATCACAATAGAAGTACGTCCCTTCATTAAGTTCTCTATAGCTCGTTGAATAAGCATTTCCGTTTCCGTATCTACAGAAGATGTAGCCTCATCAAGCACAAGAATAGCTGGATCGTAAACCAGCGCTCTGATAAAAGAAATCAATTGTGCCTGCCCTGCAGATAATGTTGCACCGCGCTCCATCACATTGTACTGATAACCTCCTGGTAATCGCTCAATAAAATCATGAGCCCCTACTTTTTTTGCGGCATCAACAACCTCTTCCATCGTAATCGCATCATTATTGAGCGTTATATTATTAAAAATGGTATCCGAAAAAAGGAAAACGTCCTGCAACACAGTCGCAATTTTATTCCTTAAATAACTTAATTCATAATCCTGTATTCTTGTTCCATCAACTTTAATCTCTCCTTTTTGAATTTCGTAAAAACGGTTCAAGATATTTATTGTCGAGGATTTCCCGGCACCGGTTGCTCCAACAAGGGCAACTGTTTTACCTGCTTCAACTTCAAAAGATATATCTTTCAATACATAATTCTCATCATTATATGCAAACCAAACCTTTTCAAAGGAAATATTGCCTTTCATGATTTCAGGAGCATAAGTACCTCTATCCTCTGTAACCTCATTCGTGTCCAAAACCTTAAATACACGTTCGGCACCAACCATACCCATTTGCAGGGTATTGAACTTATCCGCGAGCTCACGGATTGGTCTGAAAAGCATACCGATGTACATAATGAACTCGGTAATAATACCAGGTTTAATTGTTGGATTGCTAAGGATCGTTCTGGCTCCATACCATACTAACAAACCAAGTGACATAGCAGAAATAATTTCCACTACAGGAAAAAATATAGAGTAATACCAGTTAGAGCGGATGTTCTCAGCAATGGTTTCGAGATCCGAAACTGTCCGGGTAATTAACTGACCAATAGGTGTATTATCAAAGTACTTCAATCGCAACTTAGTAATATGATTAAACACATTTATTCTTAAATCACGAATTGCCGACTGCCCCAGCGTATTTGTAAGTAAGGTGTGGCTATACTGTACCCCGGTTTGAACAACAAGCAATACAAGCATTAGTATGGTCATATTTAGTAACCCGCTGTAATCTCCGGTAACAATGTGATGGTCCAGCGTATACCCGATAAGAATAGGTCTTAATGGAGCAAGAACAGCTAGGAGTATAGTAAGGATTACCGAAATTATAAAGATGCGCTGATACGGTTTTACATATTGAAAAACCCTTTTCAACAACCCTACATTAATTACATCACCGGTTATTTTAGACATATTTTATTTTACAAAAGGGTAGATTACGCTTACAAGATACAAACCACATGCAGGTACTGATTGTCCGGCATTACTTCTGTTCTTACTTTCTATTATTTCTTTAAATTGTTCCAGGTTAATTTCATTTTTACCAATCCGTACCAAGGTACCAACAATTGCGCGAACCATATTTCTTAAAAAGCGATCTGCTCTGATGGTAAACAATAAAGATTCATCCTTTACCTGAAAATGCGCTTCGGTAATTTTACAATTATTAGTAAATGTTTGCGTATTAGATTTACTGAAACAAGAGAAATCTGTATGTTTCAACAAAATCCCTGCAGCCTCATTCATTGCTGCAACATCAAGATCTCCTTTATATAGCCACGATCTATCTAGCTTAAATGGATCTTTATGAAAATGTATATGATAATGATAAGCTCTTTCTGTTGCACCAAAACGTGCATGGGCCGTATTTTCAACCTCAAAAATACGTTTCACTGATATTTGGTATGGCAATAGAGAATTTATACCTGTAACAGAACGTTCAAAATTCAATGGTTTAACTTCATTCGTTTCGTTATCTTGTACAATATCAAAGTGCGCATAAAATTGGGTAGCATGTACACCAGCATCTGTCCGTCCGCAGCCAAGTGTAACTATAGGTTGCCTAAAATACGTAGACAGCGCCTTGTCCAGGCATTCCTGTACAGTAACGGCATTAGGCTGTACTTGCCAGCCATGATAACTTGTTCCGTTGTACGACAATTCAATAAAATACCGTTGCATATTCAATTGTACAAAATTATCTTTTTAATCGGATATCGGATTGGTTACTATTTGCCTTTTAATATATTTGTTGAAATTATTGAACTGATATGATACAACGCGTACAATCTATATGGCTGCTTTTGGCTGCACTCACCCTAATCTGTCTGTTTTTCATTCCTTTAATAACTAAAAGTGTGAATAACACAGAGTATCTTTTATATCTTGATGGCCATCAGCRATCAATTAAGGGGGTAAATGACGCTAGTACCGCTGTCACCCCTTTGGGAGCAATGATCATAAATGGAGTTGCAGTATTAGTATGCCTTATTTGTATATTTCAGTTTAAAAATCGCGCTATGCAAAAGCGACTGATCATGATCAATATTGTGCTGATCGTTGTTACAGCCATTTTATCAGCTTTAAACGCTTCACTTTTACCGGGGGGAATAAACGGTTCGTCTATCCATTTCGGCTCTTCGCTATTCGTTCTGGCTATAATATTTTGTCTACTTTCAATACGTGGAATCCGTAAAGACGAGCAATTATTAAGGTCGGCCGACAGACTAAGATAATTAATTAGCTCATTTTTATTTAGTTACGTATCTGTAAAATACCAAATATTAAGCTTACCTTTGCGGCTTAATAAATTATTATACATGATAAACCCATTTAGTAAATTGGGGATAAGTGATGACGTTGTTAATGCTGTAAAGGATTTAGGTTTCGAAAATCCAACACCTATTCAGGAACAAAGTATTCCTGTACTGTTAGAGGGCAATAACGATTTTGTTGGTTTGGCCCAAACAGGAACAGGAAAAACAGCCGCATTTGGTTTGCCGCTGTTAGAATTGATAGACTTTAAAAGCAATAAGCCTCAGGCATTGATTTTATGCCCTACAAGAGAGCTTTGCTTGCAGATTACCAGCGACATCAAGAATTTCTCAAAAAACATCTCTGGTGCTAATGTAGTTGCCGTTTACGGTGGCGCAAACATTATGCAACAGTTGCGTGAAATTAGAAACGGTGTACAAATTGTAGTGGCTACACCCGGCCGTATGTTGGACATTATTGGCCGTAAGGCTATAGATTTCAGTAATGTGAAATTTGTAGTTTTAGATGAGGCTGATGAAATGTTAAACATGGGCTTCCAGGAAGACATCAACGACATCTTGTCAACAACTCCTGACGACAAAAAAACATGGTTATTCTCTGCAACTATGCCTCCAGAGGTTAGAAGAATAGCTAAAAATTACATGGATCAGCCGGTTGAGCTAACCATGGGAACAAAAAACACAGGTAATGTAAACATTGAACACGAATACTATATCGTTCGTGCAAGAGATAAATACGCTGCCTTAAAACGTATTGTAGATTTTAATCCTGAAATTTTTGCAGTAGTATTCTGCAAAACCAAATTGGATACTCAAGACGTTGCTGAACACTTAATTAAAGATGGCTACAATGCTGATGCATTGCATGGAGATCTTTCTCAGCAACAACGTGATAAAGTTATGCAACGTTTCCGCGATCGTAACATGCAGTTGCTTATTGCTACTGACGTTGCTGCACGTGGTATTGATGTAAATAACGTTACTCACGTAATCAATTACTCTTTACCTGACGAAATTGAAAGTTATACTCACCGTAGTGGCCGTACCGGTCGTGCAGGTAAAACAGGTATTTCAATCTGTATCGTTAACTCTAAAGAGATTGGTAAAATCCGTCAAATTGAAAGGATCATCGGTAAACAGTTTACTAAAGCTGAACTACCTACAGGTTTTGATGTTTGCGAAAAACAATTATTTGCTTTAGTACACAAAGTTCACAATGTTGAAGTTAACGAAAACCAAATCGAGCAGTACATGCCTCGTATTATGGATGAGTTTGCTGAACTAAGCAAAGATGAGGTAATTAAACGTTTTGCATCTTTAGAGTTTAACCGCTTTTTAGAGTATTACAAAAATGCACCTGATCTTAATTCATCTGCTGATGACAGAGGTGAGCGCGGCGAACGTGGTGAACGTGGAGAAAGAAGTCACAGAGGTAGCGAAGGTTACACTCGTTTATTTATAAACCTGGGTTCTGTTGATGATTTTACAAGAGGTGATCTATTATCTTTTGTATGTAACAATGGTAAAATCAGCGGAAAAAGCATTGGTAAAATTGACCTAAAAGGTGTTTATTCATTCTTTGAAGTTGAAAATGCAACTGTTGAGTCTTTATTCAACAACTTTAAAGGAGTTGAATTTAATAACCGTGGTGTAAGGATTGAAAAAACTGCAGATAGTGATGGTGGCGGTCGTAGTCGTGGTGGCTCAGGCGGTGGCAGACGTGAAGGCGGAAGCTATGGCGGTGGAAGACGCGAAGGCGGAGGAGAGAGAAGAAGCTACAGCGGTGGCGGTGGTGGAAGACGTGAAGGCGGAAACAGCAGCGGTGGTGGCGGTGGTTTCAGAGATTTCTCTGGAAGAAGCCGTGAAGACAGAGGCGGAAGACGTGAAGGCGGAAACGACAGAAAACGCAGATCTTAATTATAGATCTTCTTTATAAGAAAAAAGCCCTCCAGAAATTCTGGAGGGCTTTTTTATAGGCGCTTAATGTTTTACTGGTCTATCTTTAATCTCAGAAGCCTTAAGATACACCTTAGCTCCTTTTTTATTAATGTAATACTTCTTATTCTTGCCGTCAATATATACATCTGTGCCATCAGGTGCCATTTTCCCTTTATAGGTCTGATCAACAACTTTAGCACTGCCTTTTACAGCTACTTCAGCCGTTTTGTTTCCTACCTTTTTCGCTGTTTTGCCTATTGCTTTACCAGTTTTATCGAGTGCCCCGCCTACTGTTTCCTTTTTCTTATCCTGTGCATTACTGTTAAAAGAAACGGCTGTGCATAGCGCCAGAGCTAATAAGCCCATCGCAAATTTTGTTTTCATAGTTATCTGTTTATATAAAAAACAACTATATCCACATTTTGTTTACTTAATTGAGTTGCTCTGTAAGCAAGCGCATTTCAATATGGGGCGAATGCTTTTCGTATAGAATAGCATAAACAGCCCTGCTAATTGGCATATCAACCTTATATTTCTTGTTTACATGGTGCATAGAATTTACCGCATAATAACCTTCGGCTACCATATTCATCTCTAATTGTGCTGATTTTACAGTATAACCTTTGCCAATCATATTGCCAAAAGTCCGATTACGGCTAAATTGAGAATATGCCGTAACCAGCAAATCTCCTAGATAGGCCGACTCTTTAATATCCCTCGAAATGGGATGAACGGCATCTACAAATCTTTTAATCTCCCTGATAGCATTAGATATTAACACCGCCTGGAAATTATCTCCATAACCTACGCCATGGCAAATCCCACTGGCTACGGCATAAATATTCTTCAGAACAGCAGCATATTCAGTACCAAAAATATCATCAGAAATATTGGTTTTAATATACCTTGTGGCCAACAACCTTGCAAAGATTGCGGCAAGCTCCAAATTGGTAGAAGCAATAGTTAGATAAGACAATTTCTCCAAAGCAACCTCTTCTGCATGGCAAGGCCCGCTTATAACTACTATATCTTCATACGGCACATTATATTTTTGATTAAGAAATTCACCAATGATTAGATTTTCATCTGGTACAATCCCCTTAATTGCGGAAATGATCTTCTTTCCCTTTAATTGTTCCGGGCTCACACCATCCAGTGTCTCCTTTAAAAATGCTGCCGGCACATTCAAAATGATGTACTCTGCCTTTTCAATAATATCAGAGATATTGTTGGATATATTATCTTCAGGAATTCTGATTTCAACAGAACTCAGATAATTCGGGTTATGCTTATACTTCTGCAAATGCGTTATCGATTCCTGATTGCGCATCCACCAATAGATTTCCTTAGCAGTAAAATTATCTGAAAGCATTTTTATGATTGCAGTAGCCCAACTACCGCCACCAATCATTGCAACTTTAGGTATCATAACTTATAAATAAAAAACCCCGGTTTATTGTTTTAAACCGGGGGCAATTTACTTATTTTAAATGACTGATATCGCTTACTTTCTATTTGGGAGCAGCAAACAATTGATCCTTAGTGGTTTTTTCTACTTTCATACCATCCTTTAATCTGTTTTGAATTGCAGAGTAAGGACCTGTTACCACTTCCTGATTCGCTTTAAGCCCGGATTTAATAATGATGTATTGATCATTTTGAATTCCTGTAGTAACCTCAGTACGTTTTACTGTGCCATTATTAAACACATATACATACTGTTTAATGGTTTTATCAGAAAGCTTAGATTTTTGTTTGTCTACATTTTGATCATTATCAGCAGGCTTTTCGGCTTTAGACTTATCTTCTGTAAATACAGATTGAATAGGAATTGCTAACCCTTTTAAAGATTCACTTTCGATATCCACTGTTGCAGACATTCCTGGTCTGAATGGAGATGGAAGATCTTTTGCTCCTCCCTTAATATTACTATATGATTCAGCTAAAATACGAACCTTAACGTTGAAATTCGTTACCTGATCCACAGTGCTTGTTGCGGTACCCACATCTTTAGATGAACTTGCTATTTCAGTTACAATGCCTTTAAATTTTGTATCGGCAAATGCATCAACCTCTATAATAGAGCTATCACCAACATTTACCCTGTTAATGTCGTTCTCATTCACATCCACGTTTACTTCCATAGATGACAAGTTGGAAATACGCATAATCTCTGTACCTGCCATTTGAGCTGTACCAAGAATACGATCTCCCAATTCAACTGACAATTTAGAGATAACTCCATCAACCGGAGCGTATATAGTAGCTTTAGCAAGGTTAGCTCCTGCCTCTTTAACATTAGCACCACCTTCCTGCAAGCTGTATTTTGCACTGGTAACCATAGCTTTCAACCTGGCGATATCGGCTAAGGCACCAAAATATTGCGCTTTGGCGGCATCAAATTCTGAAGCTGAGATCACTTTTTTAGTAAAAAGTTCCTGACTTCTTTTATAGCTGGCTTCAGTATTATCAAAATTTGCATTGGCTTGTTTCAACTGTTGCTCTGCAGCCACTACCTGGGCTTTCTGAGTATTATTTGAAGCTACAGCTCTTTCAAATCCTGACTGAAGTACATCTGGCCTAACTTTAATCAGCAATTGGCCTTTTTTAACCACATCACCTTCTTTAACCAAAAGTTCAGTAACCTCACCCGATACTTCAGAGCTTAGTTTTACTTCAGTTTCAGGCTGTACTTTTCCACTGGCAGTAACCGTTTCAACAACTTTTCTGTCAGCCGCCTTTTCAATCGTCACCTTCTCGGTCTTATCTCCTCCTATTAAGCCGGTAAATTTTGCTACCGCCAATAATACGAGAATAACTCCTATTGCAATTAGTATGGGTTTTAGTTTCATTTGAGTTTATTTATTTTTTTATCATTTATAATCAAGGGGCAATAAATTGTGCGAATTTATTATGCTGCTCCTAGAAAACTATTTGTTTACCTAAGTAATAGTCAATCACCTTTGCTTTAAAAAGCAAATCATACTTAGCTCTGATCATGTCTATTTCTGCTTTATTCTTATTTGTTAACGAAGTGTTGTAATCTAAAGAGTTAACTAAACCAACGTTATAACGTTGCTCAATTACCGAAAAGGCCTCTTTTCTGGCATTAAAAGTATTGGTTGTAGATTCATAAGTGCTTCCGGCAGCCTTTAGATCGGCTACTGCCTGATAAATAATCTTATTTAAGTTGTTTTTTGTCAGCTGTTCATCAGCCTGAGTTTGCAAAAAGTTAATTCTTGCTTTCTTTACCCCTATTCTAGATTGTAAGCCATTGAATATTGGAATACTCAAACCTATACCAACTCCTTTCGAAACATTGTTTTTTATCTGGTTACTAAAAGACAGATTCTGAACATTTGCCGGAAGATTATAATTATAGTTATAAAAAGATCCATAACTTCCGCTTAAAGTTAATCGTGGGTATAAACTACCTTTTGCTACATCGATCCCCTTTTTTGCGGAAGCAGTTTGAAGTGCTGCTAGCTTAATATCTGGGAAAAGATTTATTGCATCTGAATATACTTGCTCTGCATTGTAATTTGTAGATGGCTTATTGAATTCAGCTAGTACCGGCGCCTGTACATCGTATTTTGTCGAAGAGGGAATATCCATTAACTGGGCCAGGGTCAAATAAGAAATGCTAAGTGCATTTTCTGCAGTAGTAACATCCAACTGTGCCGTAGCAGTTTGTGATTTAGATTCTGCTAAATCAGCAAGTGTTTTATTTCCAACATCCAAAAGTTCTTGCTGTTGTTTCTGTTGTTGCTGTGCTACAGATAATTGTTGTTTTGCAGCAGATAAACGATCCTTATTATACAAAATCTCCATGTAAGAGGTAATTACCTGAAGAATTAGATCATTCTTAATTTTATCCGTATTGGCTTTTCCTGCCTCAAGAAGTATTTTATTTTGTTTGATCTGGTTTATTTTTGAAAGGCCATTAAACAAATCAAAACCTAAACTTGCTCCCGGACTAAAGCTATAATTCTGCGTATTCTCATAAATACCCGTATTACCGAGATTATTACGTCCCCAGCCCATATTCTGATCAGCACCTGCATTCAATGTTGGATATAGCGCTAATTTTGATTGCTTCAAATTTTGACCGGCAAGATCCTCACTGTACTGTGATTTTTTTACCTGAAGGTTGTTATGTAAAGTTTCTTCTATTGCTTGTTGTATGGTAATAATCTCTTGAGCGTTAGATTTTTGCACAAAACCCGTAATAAAGATAAGAGAGAGTGCTAAGGTTAATTTGGGCAATGTACTATAAGGGTTAATTTTTTTCATAATTTAGTTTTCACAATATTAATATAAACAACTTATTCGTTTTGTAAATTTTCAGGTACAACAACTGCATTTTATTGCTTCTTCTCTTCCTCTATTTTCTCTTAAGGCTTAAAAGAAGCCAATAAAATTAAAATTTTCTCTAAGTTTGGGCATGTACCTGATAAAATCCCCGCTTTTATTAAAATGGTATTACCCATCATTAACCTGGCACAAGAACCGGGATCAAAAAGTTATTTATTTAACCTTTGACGATGGACCCATACCAGATGTTACAGACTTTGCATTAAAAACTTTAAAAAGCTTTAACGCAAAAGCAACATTCTTTTGCATCGGAGATAATATTCACAAACATCCTGATATTTTTGAGAAGATAAAGAACGAAGGCCATCGCATCGGCAACCATACTTTTAACCATTTAAAAGGATGGAAAACGCCGGATGAAATATACACTAAAAACTTCCAAAAGTGTCAGGAATTAACTAACACGAATTTATTTCGTCCACCTTACGGCAGAATTAAAAAATCTCAGATCACCAACATCCGTGCAATGAACCCGGAAACTCAAATCATTATGTGGGATGTACTTAGCGGCGATTTTGACATCAACCTGGCACCTCACAAGTGCTTCAACAATGTGATTAAGCATACAAGCAACGGGTCTATTGTAGTTTTTCACGACAGTTTGAAAGCCTACGACCGGATGTATTATGCATTACCAAGAGTGTTGAAACATTTTTCTGAACTGGGTTATCGTTTCGATTCTCTTTAATTTTTCATGATCTGAACAGCTAAGGTTAGGCCAAAACACAAAAACAATTTAACACCCTAAAAAACAGATAATTATAAGCACTACAAAAAATAAAAGTGTTCATAAATGGACAGCAGTGTTCAGAAATGATCGCAACTATTTTGCAGATATTTAAGCCATTAAGTCTGTTACATTATTTAGAATAGGTATAAATAATATAATGATATGCAGATGATGTCCTACCCCTGTTTTTTTTTGTAAATTCGCTACAAAATAATAAGAATAACTTACCCTTTTAACACATATTATCAATGGCTTTTGATATAGAAATGATCAAAAAGGTGTATGCAAACTTTGGCCCCCGCGTTGAGGCGGCCCGTAAATTAGTAGGCAGACCTTTAACACTCTCAGAAAAAATCCTTTACGCCCACCTTTGGGATGGAAATACAAATACCGCTTACACAAGAGGTACTGATTATGTAGATTTTGCTCCTGACCGTGTGGCCATGCAAGATGCTACTGCACAAATGGCTTTATTGCAATTTATGCAGGCAGGCAGACCAAAAGTTGCTGTTCCTTCTACTGTTCATTGCGATCACCTGATCACTGCAAAGAATGGTGCTGAAATTGACTTACCAGCTGCAAACACTGAAAGCAAGGAAGTATTTGATTTCTTAGCTTCGGTTTCAAACAAATATGGTATTGGTTTCTGGAAACCAGGTGCAGGTATTATTCACCAGGTTGTTTTAGAAAACTATGCTTTTCCGGGTGGAATGATGATAGGTACCGACTCTCACACTGTAAATGCAGGTGGTTTAGGTATGGTTGCGATAGGTGTTGGTGGTGCTGATGCTTGTGATGTAATGGCAGGATTACCGTGGGAACTAAAATTCCCTAAATTAATAGGCATCAAACTTACCGGAAAATTAAGTGGATGGGTATCTGCTAAGGATGTAATCCTTAAAGTTGCAGGTATTCTTACTGTAAAAGGTGGAACTGGTGCAATTGTTGAATATTTTGGCGAAGGCGCAACAAGCATGAGCTGTACCGGTAAAGGAACCATTTGTAATATGGGTGCCGAAATTGGTGCTACAACTTCAACATTTGGTTACGACGAAAGCATGGAACGTTATCTACGTGCTACCAGCAGAGCTGAAGTTGCTGACGCTGCAAACGCAATAAAAGAACACTTAACCGGCGATGCTGAGGTATATGCAGAGCCTGAAAAATACTTCGATCAATTAATCGAAATTAACTTATCTGAACTTGAGCCTTATTTGAACGGCCCATTCACTCCGGATTTAGCTACTCCTATCTCTAAAATGAAAGAAGTTGCCGCAGCTAACGGATGGCCAATGAAAATCGATGTAGGATTGATCGGTTCTTGTACCAACTCATCATACGAAGATATTTCCCGTGCAATCAGTATTGCCAAACAAGTATCAGAAAAAGGCTTAACTGCTAAATCTGAATACTGCATCAATCCGGGTTCTGAGCAGATCCGTTACACCATTCAACGTGATGGATTTTTAGACGTATTCAAAAGCATAGGTGCTAAAGTATTTACCAATGCCTGCGGACCATGTATTGGTATGTGGGACAGAGTTGGCGCTGATAAACAAGAGAAAAACACCATTGTACACTCATTTAACCGCAACTTTGCAAAACGTGCTGATGGTAACCCTAATACTTTTGCCTTTGTTGGTTCTCCGGAATTAGTAACAGCATTAGCTATTGCAGGCGATTTAAGCTTTAACCCTTTAACAGATACTTTAACAAACGATAAAGGCGAACAAGTAAAACTTGATGCCCCAACTGGATTTGAATTACCTACTAAAGGTTTTGCAGTTGAAGATGCAGGTTACCAGCAGCCAGCTGAAGACGGAAGTAAAGTAGAAGTACTTGTTTCTCCAACTTCACACAGGTTACAATTACTTGATCCGTTTACTCCTTGGGAAGGCACAGACCTTAAAGGACTTAAATTGCTGATCAAAGCAAAAGGAAAATGTACTACTGACCATATCTCAATGGCTGGTCCATGGTTAAAATTCCGCGGTCACCTGGATAACATTTCTAACAATATGTTAATTGGTGCTGTAAACTACTTTAACGACAAAACTGATTCAGTTAAAAATGAGCTTACTGGCGAATATGGTCCTGTACCAGCAACCCAGAGAGCTTATAAAGCTGCCGGATTAGGCTCTATCGTTATCGGTGATGAAAACTATGGTGAAGGATCAAGCCGTGAACACGCAGCTATGGAACCTCGTCATTTAGGTGTGCGTGCCGTATTGGTAAAATCATTTGCCCGTATCCACGAAACCAACCTTAAAAAACAAGGTATGCTTGGTTTAACCTTTGTTAACAAAGAAGATTACGATAAAATATTAGAAGACGATGTTATCGATATCATTGGATTGACAACATTTACACCCGATGTTCCACTTACTTTAGTGTTAAACCATGCTGATGGAACTAAAGAAGAGATATCTGTTAATCACAGTTATAATGAACAACAAATAGAATGGTTCAAAGCAGGAGGCGCATTGAATATCATTCGCAGAGAAGCAGCAGCTAAAAACGCTTAACAGCTTACATCTCGATATAAAAAAGGGGTTGATATTTTAAATATCAACCCCTTTTTTATATCATTTGCCTGGTTACATAATTACCGCAGCCCATCCGCCATTGCGAACCATCTTAATATCAATCTTGTCTCCAGATTTAACCTGTATTGTTTTCTTTCTATAGTCCATTGCCTGGCGACCGGCATTAATTCCATCCTCAAAATAAGTCATTGTATAGGTTTTTCCTTTTTCAAGGAAATCGAAATTTAAAGAAACGTTTCTTTCTTTTTCCTTACCATTGGTTATTGCCCCTACAAACCATTTGTCCTTTTTACGCTTTGCCACTACAGCAACTTCACCCATTTTGGCTTCCAGAGCCTTCGTTTCATCCCATGTAGTTGGCACGCTTGTGATGAATTCTGTGCAATCAAGGTTTCTGTAATAAAGCGTAGGATTATCAGCCAGCATCTGTATTCCGCTTTCAAAAACAACAAACAAAGCTAGTTGATAAGCGCGCGTACCAATGCTTGCCGCATTTGGCCTATCAGCTCTATAAACATCAGGCTGCATGCTTATCATTGCACCAGGAGTATAATCCATAGGCCCCACAGCATTACGCATAAACGGCAGGTATAAACTATTATCCGGATAACATCCACCCATCTGCTCCATTCCCCTAACTCCTTCGTAAGAAATCACGTTTGGATATTTATACTCCAGGCCCGCAGGTTTGAATGCGCCATGGAAATCGACAAACAATTTATGTTTAGCCGCTTCTTTTGCAACGTCCTCATAGTAATTAACTATCCATTGATCACTGCGGTCCATAAAATCTATTTTAACCCCTTTTACACCCCATTCCTGAAAGGTCTTAAACAACTCCATGTTCTTATGAACAGTTAACCAGGTTAACCATAATACGACCCCTACGTTCTTCTCTTTACCATAACGGATCAGCTCATGCACATCAACATCTGGATTTGGGGTATAAGGATCAGTGGTACTCTTTGCCCAGCCCTCATCCATAATAATATATGGTATACCAAATTTAGCGGCAAAGTCTATGTAATATTTATAAGTTGCCAGGTTATAACCGGAAACAAAATTCACATCTGGGCCATAAGGTGCGGCATCATTCCACCACTCCCAGCTTGCCTGACCAGGTTTAACCCAGCTAGGATCTTTAATCACACTTGACGAAGCTAGTTTTAAGGTCATCGTATTTTCAAGCAGTTGCTTATCGTTAGATGTGACCACAAAGTATCTCCACGGG
>NZ_JBFTNT010000106.1:0-15723 GCF_056397585.1 Pedobacter sp. 05L430
GATTTGAAAAATTTAAACAAAGTCCTTATTCTAGCGCCAGCTGGAAGCCAAGCGCAGCGGCACATGCAGAAAGAAGTCTGCTAACGGGAGCCGGGAAAAACATAGGTAATCTTGAAAAGGATGTATGTGCTGCTTATCAGAATGCACTGATGTGGACAATTACCGGAGATGAAGCTCATGCAGAAGCAGCGGTTCGGATTATCAATGCCTGGTCTGATACCTTTAAAATCTTTGATGGTACCGATGTAGAGCTTGGAGCAGGGTTGAATGTATTTAAAATGGCCAGTGCTGCCGAAATTATGCGTGCCACTTATCCTAAATGGTCGCAGGCAGAAATTAAGAAATGCCAGGACATGTTTAGTAATGTATTTTATCCTCCCATCCAATATTTTGCGCTTTGGGCACATGGAAACTGGGATTTAGCTTGTATGAAAGGTATGATGTCTATTGCAGTTTTTAATGATGATCATGAGATGTTTGATAAGGCAGTAGATTTTTTTTACAGAGGCCCTGGAAATGGGAGTCTTTTGCATTACATTGTCAATGAAGCCGGGCAGGGTCAAGAGAGCGGCCGCGATCAGCCACACAGTATGTTGGGAATTGGTCACCTTGCTGAGATGTGCGAAATTGGATGGAATCAGGGCCTGGACATGTATAAATTCTCAGATAACCGACTTTTAAAAGGATTCGAATACACGGCCAAATATAATTTAGGTGAAGATGTACCCTTTGAACCCCACATGGATATTAGCGGCCGGTTTCCTGCATCCACAATTTCTACCAATGGTAGGGGCAACCTCCGCTCTATTTTTGAACAGGTGTATAATCATTATGCCTTTAGGGTAAAGGGAATACCAGCTGAACAGTATAAATATACAAAGGCTGCGGCAGATAAATTAAGACCCGAAGGTGCGGGGTTTAATGCAGATAATGCAGGTTTTGGAACTTTATTTTTCTCGCTTAAGGAAAGCTTGCCAGATAAATAATAAAACCGTTAATATTTTTAATAATAGTAATTGTTTTTATGTGACTTTGATATTTTTTATGCTATTTTTTTATTAAATGAATAAAACTTGTTTATTGTTAGCTAAACAGGTTTAGCTTTTGTAAGTTTGAATAAGCCAAATATTTAAACATGCAAAAAGTTAATGAATTGACGGAGTTGTGGGAACCAACCCAAGGTACTGACTGTTGCTGCGTCGTTTTCTATCTTCCGACACAAAGGCCAGATATACATCTACTTGTTTTCCAACAAAACTTTCATCCATCTTAAGTTTGGCAAATCCTTCCTTAGCTCTTTCAGATGCGGTATTAAATTTTGCCCGCTCACCGGTTATGTCATAAGCCACCAGCATTGCTCTGTCGTCATAAGCAAAATTGCCACCTGTCCAGCTAAAGCTAATTACATTTCCGCTTTCTGCAACGGCTGTTGCAGTGGTGGCCTGGCTCATATCTCCAAAACTTACCAATGCCAGGGCCGGATTGATCTGGAAATAGGAGGGAATCCCAATTAGCGCATTTTTAGAATTGTAAGATTTTGCAGCTACAAAACCCTCAAAATTGGCTGCATATCCCTGAAATCCAACACGTAAAAATTCAAGTAGTGGTTGTAGCCATGCCTGCACGTAGGCGAATTTTTCTCTGTTTATTAATTCTTTTGGCGTGGGTGGGCTTGTTCTAAGCCTTGGTTTGCCACGCATAAGGCTTCTTTCTTTTGATTGATAACCGACAACAGTGCCCGCTTTTCCGCTAAATCCTCCTAAAATTCCGTTTTTGATAATTGCCATAATTATAATTGCTAAAAGGTTGATATATAATATATTAATATCTTTTTATAAATAAAAATTTGATTAGAACTATATAGGGATATTAAAAGGATTTTATCCCTACTATGTCCCTGTTACCTCCCTGTTATCTCCCTGTTTATGCTAACGATGAAATCGCCGTATAAGCGCTCTGGAATCTGCGGGTAATTTTAGAGGCACTTTATTTTTCAATTGGCTTAGCGGATTATACTAGAAAGAAAAAAAGCTATATATTTAATTTGGATGATCGTTAATCGTATAAAAGATATATCGCTTAAACCAAAGCACATGCTATTAAAAAAAAGTATTAAACTCTTTATCATTGCAGTAGGCATAAACAGCCTTGCCTACGCTCAAACGAATAAAAATGAGCCGGTAAAGGTTGCTGTTGATTTTTCAGCATCAATAGCTCCAATGAAACCACTATGGGCCTGGTTTGGATATGATGAACCAAATTATACCTATATGAAGGATGGTAAGAAATTACTGACCGAAATTGCGGCGGCAAGTCCCGTACCGGTGTTCGTTAGGGCGCATAGTTTATTGGTAACCGGTGATGGTGTGGCTGCTTTAAAATGGGGCTCAACAAATGCTTATACCGAAGATGCCAGTGGAAATCCGGTTTATAACTGGTCTATTATCGACAGTATCTTTGATACTTATATCAAAAGAGGTATGAAACCGCTGGCACAGATTGGCTTTATGCCCGAAGCACTCTCGAGCAAACCTGTTCCTTATAAACATAACTGGAAACCAGGTGATAAATACAGCGATATTTTTACTGGTTGGGCGTATCCTCCTAAAGATTACAATAAATGGACAGAGCTTGTTTATCAATGGGTAAAACATAGTGTTGAGCGTTACGGAAAAGAAGAAGTAGAAAGCTGGTATTGGGAACTTTGGAACGAACCAGATTCGCAATATTGGAGAGGAACACAGCAGGAATTTTTTAAATTATATGATTATTCTGCCGATGCTGTTAAAAGAGCTTTGCCAACGGCAAAAATTGGAGGGACTGATATTACAGGGGGAGCAATGAAATTTCAGGATGCTTTTATAAAACACTGTTTGTTTGAGACGAATTATGCAACCGGAAAAACCGGATCGCCGCTTGATATCCTTTTATTTCATGCCAAAGGATCTCCAAAATTGGAAAATGGAAGAGTGGTTATGGGAATCCGTAGTCAGCTTCGAAACATTAATGATAATTTAAAGGTCATTGCGGCTTATCCGCAGTTAAAGGATCTACCGATAGTGATTGGAGAGTCGGACCCCGAAGGATGTGCCGCTTGCGGTATGGCTACTGATCCTCAAAATGCATATCGAAACGGAACCATGTATTCCAGCTATACTGCCGCATCTTTTGCCCGTAAATATGAACTGGCTCACTTACTGAAATCTAACCTGATTGGTGCGGTTACCTGGGCTTTTGAATTTGAAAACCAACCATGGTTTTATGGTTTCAGAGACCTGGCAACTAATGGAGTTGATAAACCGGTATTGAATGTATTCAGGATGTTTGGAATGATGAGAGGTGATTTGGTAAAGGTTGATGCAAACAGAATGTGTCCTCTGGATAGTATTTTAGCATCTGGTATTCGTGGTGCCCACACAGATATTGGTGCATTGGCATCAAAAGATGCAAAATCTGCTGCGGTTATGGTTTGGAATTATCATGATGCTGATGAAAAAGGCAGCGCCGAAAAAGTTAACATTCAGCTTAATGGATTGCCCTCGAAAACAATAGAGCTTAAACATTATCGTATTGATGATCAGCACAGCAATTCGTACGAAGTTTGGAAAAAAATGGGTTCTCCGGTAAGTCCGACAGCTGTACAAATCAAACAACTTGAAAAAGCCGGGCAACTGGCTATGCTCGAAAAACCTTCGATACTTAAAACTAAAAATGGAACTGCTAATTTAGAAATCTTACTGCCAAGACAGGGTGTATCCTTTCTGCATCTTTCATTTAAATAATTAAACCAAAAACCTTTTATGGCAAAATAGTTGAATAAAAAGCCAATATGAGCGTAAGCACGGGAGCGGTAATGTGTTACATTTGATCTGGATACTAATCAAATATAAAATTCTAGTTTCAATAATTGTGTCGGGCATGGGCGTAAAGTCCATTTACAGTTTTACCAATGTTATTATATAAACAATTAAACGATGAGGAGTTGGCTGATCTCTTGAAGAAAGGAGATCATTTGGCATACACTGCCATCTTTGACCGTTTTTATGGTTTATTATTTGTACATGCCTGTAAGCTTTTAAACGATCAGGACGAGGCAAAAGACGTAGTTCAGGAATTATTTGAAATATTATGGACGCGTCGCGAAACCATTTCATTTGATCGTAGCCTATCTTCTTATTTATATTCGGCCATCAGGAACCGTATTATAAACCGTATTTCGCACAATGCTGTAGAAAATAAATACATCAGCTCACTGGCTGGCTTTATAGATCGCGATACTTACTTTGCAGATCATAGAATAAGGGAGGTTGAAATGAGAAAGATGATTGAACGGGAAATTTCGGCCTTACCATCTAAAATGAGAGAAGTGTTTGAACTGAGCAGGAGAGACTACCTCTCTTATAAACAGATTGCAGTTAGGCTTCAGATATCTGAACAGACCGTACGCATGCATGTGAAAAAGGCTTTACGCATACTTAGGCCCAAGTTTGATTTATTTGTTATTGCTTTTTATAGTTTGTTTTTGTACTTCATATAGCGTTTGAATACCAATGCCAGATTGTTTTAAGCTGCCGTCATTTCGACGATAGGAGAAATCTCCTGATTATGCAAAGGTTCGCAGTTACTCCGTGGCCAAGAGATCTCTCTTTACATTCGAGATGACGGGCAGTCCGATAGCGGGATTTTATTCCTTTATCTTTTTTTTTATTAAAATAAGTACCCCATACCCCCCAGCTTTCCTGTCATAGTAGCATAAAGTATAAATACCAAATATATTGTATGCATAGGGATCCCGGAGAACTGTTAGAAAAATACAAGGCCGGCAATTGCTCTGAAGAAGAAAAAGCAATTGTTGAAAGCTGGTATCTGGAATTACATTCTGGAAAGGAGGCTCCTTCACATAAAATTATTAGCAAGACTAAAGACGAGGTATGGGCGGCATTGTCGGCCCAGAAGGATAAGGAATCTCAGCCTGTTCAGATAAGTAAGCTCTTACTTAAAGTTGCCAGTTGGGCAGCTGTAATCAGCATCGTCGGTTTCATTGGTTTTATTTATTTAAACAAACCGGGGAACCGCTCCTCAATAACTGGCGTTTCAAAAAAACAAGACATCCCTCCGGGAGGTAACAAAGCATTTTTAACACTTGCCGATGGCAAAAGGATTTCATTAACCGATGCGGCTAATGGTGAGGTGGTTAAACAGGAGGGCTTGGTAATTAATAAAACTGCAGATGGTCAGCTGGTTTACACAGTATCAGACTCTGAACCCCAGGGTAAAAATGGAGCTCAGTTATTCAATACCATAGAAACGCCCAATGGAGGAAAGTATCAGGTTAATTTGCCTGATGGCACAAGGGTTTGGCTAAATGCCGCTTCATTATTACGTTATCCAACTAAATTTAGTGGAAGTAAAAGAGTTGTTGAATTGACAGGAGAGGGCTATTTTGAAGTAGCTAAGCTACCCGGTAAAATTCCATTTATTGTTAAAAGCGAAGGACAAGAAGTAGAGGTTCTGGGAACACACTTTAACATCAACAGCTACGAAGACGAAGGCCCAATAAAAACTACCCTTTTAGAAGGTAGTGTTCGGGTAATCCGCTCAAAATCTAGTGGGAATGCGCCTGATAACAACGTATTGTTAAGGCCAGGTGAGCAGAGCGAGCTGGGTGATCAGAAGATAAATGTAAAAGAAGTGAATACGGAAAGTATTTTGGCCTGGAAAGACGGAGACTTTGTATTTGATGGCGATGATCTGAAAAGTATTATGAGAAAAGTAGCAAGATGGTATGATGTAGAAGTGATCTATAAAGGCGAGTTTGATGATGTGAAATTTGGTGGCTTGATCTCCCGCTCAAAAAACATATCGTCGGTATTAGGAATTATGGAGTCCACAAACAAAATACATTTTGTAATTGAAGGCAATCGGATCACGGTATTGCGCGATAAAAAATAAACAAGCAAATATTAATAACTAACCAAAAAAATAAACAGCATGAGAAGAAGAATGACCACACAACTTATACCCTGATTTGAGGTAATAAAGCCTGGAATCGGTATTATGCTGTAACAACCAGGCAAAGCCTAAAAAACCGGAAGTGCTTCGAACCACTCCCGGTAAAAAATGGCTGGGATTACCCTCCAAGAGTTATTTTTTCGTTAAACCCCAACTAAACAAATGTATGAACTTTTACAAACAATCTGTATGTAAGCCGCGGAGCTTTGTACCTAAATTTCTGCTGATTATGAATTCTGCTTTACGCAGATTTAAAGAGACAGATCATAGTAAACTAATTATGAGAGTTAAGATTACTACAATTTTACTAATCACCCTCTTTTTGCAGATTGCCCAGGCAAGTAAGGCTCAACGTATCACCTTTTCAAAAAAGAATGCCAGTCTGCAACAATTGTTTAAAGAAATCCGTAAACAAAGTGGATACGATTTCTTTTACAATCTGGAAGATATAAAGAAAGCGAAAAGAGTAGATATTTCAGTTAACAATGAAACGCTTGAAGAAGTATTAAAACGCTGTTTTGAGGGGCAACCTTTTACTTACGTGTTTAAGGACAAAACGGTGATCATTAAAGATAATGTGGCCGATATTATACCAGCAAAAAGTACTTCGGTTCAAAAATTAGAACTTAAAGGAAAGGTTACTGACGAAAAGGGCGGGCCATTGCCTGGTGTTAATATAAAACTTAAAGGAAGCAATACCGGTACCATAACAGATGGTGATGGCAATTATGCGCTGACCTTGCCTGATGGAACGGGAACGCTTGTATTTAGCTTTATTGGCTTTGCACAACAGGAAATTCCTGTAAATAACCGTACCTCCATTAATGTGGTGTTAAAAGAAGAAAGCAGCGCGCTTTCTGAGATTGTGGTGGTAGGTTATGGCACACAAAAGAAAGTGAACCTCACCGGGGCTGTAAGTAATGTTACGGGTACAGAGTTAACCACCAGGCAGGCACCAAACACAACCTCTTTATTACAAGGCAGAATGCCGGGTGTGCAGGTAACACAGAATTCTGGTCAGCCGGGAGCAGAGAGTGCAACTATACAAATTCGTGGTCAGGGTACTTTTAGTGGTGCAGGCAATGATCCACTTATCTTGATAGATGGTGTAGAAGGTAATTTAAATAATGTAAACCCAAATCAGATAGAAAGTATCTCTGTATTAAAGGATGCTGCTTCGGCAGCAATTTATGGTTCCAGGGCTGCAAATGGGGTGGTTTTGGTAACCACCAAAGCTGGTAAAGCAGGAAGATTAAATGTTGACTATAGCTATAATTATGGCAGTCAGAGGGCCACTTCTATCTATGATAGGATTACCAATTCTGTTGAATTTATGGAATTGCTTAATAAAGCAATTGCGCACACCGGTACCAGTGCCAACCAAATCTATACCCCCGATCAGATTGAGCAATACCGCCAGGGTGCCATTACAAATCCTGCACAATACCCAAGTTACGACTGGATGGATGCGATTTTTCGCACAGCTCCAATGCAACAGCATTATGTGAGTGTTAATGGTGGTAAGGAAGGAACAACGTATAATTTTGGTGCCGGCTATCTTGATCAGGATGGTATCCTTATAGCAACCGGTTATAAAAGATATGATGCACAGTTTAACTTTAAAACAAGTTTGAACAATAAAGTCACTTTCGGAACCAACATTGCTTTTTCTAAAGGAGACCGGAATGAGACTGCATTGAATAATAATTTTGATGGAAATTCGACAGAAGACCAGATTTTAAGTGCCTTAGCTGCTCACCCTACATTTACACCAAAACTTCCGGATGGAAGTGGAAGATATGCTGCTAAAGCCTTTATTCAGGAAGGTGGAAATAAGAATCCGGTGGCCACGGCAGAAAATGGCGGAAGGTATATCAAGAACTATTATACACTGGCATCTGCATTTCTTGATGTAGATATTCTTCCTGGATTAAAAGGAGAGATTAAAGGCGCAGTAAAATATAATGATAAGCAAACGAAGGTACATGTTGTTGGTGTACCGGGATATATGTTCCTGCCGGATGCAAGCGGACAATACTTGTACAATACACAATGGAACGGAACCGTAGGTGAAAATAACCTGACCGTTCGAAACGAAAAGGATGTTCAGTATACTGTATTCGGAACATTAAATTATACCAAAACCTTTAATGAAGTACATAACTTCTCTGCGTTATTGGGAGGAAGTCAGGAAACTTTTCGCTACGATCGTTTACAGGGCTTTAAAAGAAATGCCCCTTCTGATGATTTGATCGAACTTGGGTCTTATTCTCCGGGTGGACAGCTGGCCGATGGTTATGCTTATCAATGGGCACTACAATCGCTATTTGGAAGGATCAATTACAATTACAAGGAGAAATATTTGCTGGAAGGAAACTTCCGTTATGACGGTTCTTCACGTTTTCCGAAAGGAAACAAATGGGGATTTTTTCCATCTGCTTCTGCCGGATGGAGAATTTCGCAGGAAGACTTCCTGAAATCTGTTGATTGGGTGGATAACCTAAAAGCGCGGGTATCATGGGGACAGGTTGGGAACCAGAATGTTAATCGATCGCTTGGTGGTGAATCAATGCCTTATCCATATCAGGATGTTTTGAATCCGGTTTTATACAATATTGGAGGCTCTTTACAGCAAGGGGTAACCCGAACCGATCTGATTAATAGAAATATTACCTGGGAAACGACTACGGTAACCGATATAGGTCTGGATTTCAGTTTATTTAAATCATCGTTGTTTGGTAGCGTAGACTGGTATTCTAAAAACACAACGGATATTTTGAGGCCACTTCAGGTGCCTGATTTTATAGGCGTTGCCGGTCCAACAGTAAACCTTGGCGAAATGAACAACACTGGTTTCGAAGTCTCGCTGGGATACGAAAACAAGATCAATGATTTTCATTATAAAGTGCAGGGGAATTTTGAGACCTACAAAAATAAGGTAGTGAAATATGGTGCGCGTGAAATTAATGGCGGCAATGGAACGATCAATCAGGAAGGGCTGCCTTATAACTCTTATTTTATGTACGTATTTGATGGCATCTATCAAAATCAGGCCGAAATTGACAATGGTCCAACTCCACTTGTTAAACCTAAACCTGGCGACATGAAATACAAAGATGTAAGTGGGCCAAATGGTGTTCCTGATGGCAAAATTACTACAGATGACCGAATGGTTGTTGGAGGGGCTTTCCCTAAATTTAATTACGGACTAAGCTTCAACGCTGATTATAAAAACTTTGATCTGAGTTTCTTCTTCCAGGGAATTCAAGGCCGTAAGATCTATGTTAAAGAATGGGGAATTGCGCCATTCAGACAAGCAGGGCCGCCGCCTACGTTCTGGAGAAATGCCTGGGATGGAGAAGGTACATCAAATACCATCCCTCATATTTTCAACGAAAATTATACGCCTAATACTCAGGTTTCTGACTGGTGGTTACAGGATGCTTCTTATTTGAGGTTAAAGAATTTTCAGCTGGGTTACAGCTTCCCGGCCAAGCTAATTAACAGAGCTAAAATTCAGGCACTAAGATTATATGTATCTGGAGACAATCTGCTAACATTTAGCGACTTTTTTAAAGGGAGCGATCCTGAACGGGCAGCAGCCAGTGGCCGGGCAGCAATTTACCCCCAGGCTAAAATTTATTCATTCGGTGTGAAAGTAACACTATAATCATTGATGTTATGAAGACTATATATATAAAAACAATGCTTCTGATGATGTTGAGCACAATGGTGTTTTCATGTAAGAAGACTTTAGATACAGATCCGCTTTCTAATCCCAATTCCGAAAATTTTTGGAAAACAGAAGGAGAGGCCAATAAGGCACTCATAGCTTGCTATTATAAGCTTAAAGAACCAATTATTTCCAATGGGGCAGGGCAAAGCGGTAATTCCCTTTACTGGGAAGCGCTGTCTGACAATGCGTCCAATACCTCTAATTACGAAGCATTTGATATTGTAATGAGGGGAGAGCATAATTCTGCGACAACAGGAATTGTGAGTAAATCTTTTACTTTTGGTTTTCAGGGAATTGCTTATTGTAATTATTTTCTGGACAACATAGACCGTGTTAGTGTAATTACAGATGTTGTACGGAACAAAATGAAAGGCGAGGCTTTGTTTCTAAGGGCTTTTTACTATAATGATCTTACCCAGCTTTATGGAGATTTGCCACTTATTTTGAAACCAGCTACATTGGATGGCGATTTTTTGAAAACACCCAGATCACCTAAAACCGAGGTAGTTGCCCAGATCCTGAAAGATCTTGATTTGGCCATTTCTTACTTGCCAGCAACTGCATTTAGTGACGGCCGTGCAGTAAAAGGTTCAGCAATAGCGCTTAAAACCAGGGTGCTGTTAAATAATCAACGATATGGTGAGGCGGCTGATGCAGCCTGGACATTAATTGGTGATGCCGGTAATCCGTTTAGGCTTTCTGATAATTATGCAGGTATATTTTTTGGTAATCAAATTAACAACAAAGAGATCATGTTCTCTGTGCAATTTAAAGCCCCAGATGATTATCACTCTTTGGATCAGGTTATTGGTGGGCGTATGTCGGTATTTCCAACGGTAGAACTGAAGAATGCTTATGAGCCAAATGATCCGCGCAGAAAGATGACCATTTTTGAAGCGGGGGATCCGTGGGCATACAATCCGGGAGGCTTTAAACAAGCTGGAAGTACGGCTGAAGGACAAATTCCTTATACCACTATGGCCTTTAAAAAATGGGTAAATCCTGCTATAAATAATGCATCTGGTGCTACATTGAGTGATCAGCATATGGTTAAAATCCGCTATGCCGATCTGTTGCTGATGTATGCTGAGGCCATGTTTGAAAATGGGCAAGGTGCTGACCCGCGTGCTTTAAAGGCATTGAATGATGTAAGGGCAAGACCTGGAGTTAATATGCCGGCACAGCTTGTGCTGACCCGTGAAATCATTAGAAACGAGCGTAGAGTAGAACTTGCCTTTGAGGGTTTACGGTACAACGATTTAATCAGATGGAAAATAGCAGATCAGGTTATCCCTCAGGTAGCTTATGATGCCAAAGGAACAAAGAGAAAGTTTAAGTCTTACCTTTTTCCGATTCCATTGAGCCAAATGGATATTATGAAAGGCGTGTGGACACAGAATCCAAACTTTTAGGTAGTGCGTAGTCTGTGGGCCATGTTTCTGATCCTGTTCTGTTTTGCTCAAAAAAGTAAGGCACAGGAAATATATTCAGGAAGATATAAAGCTGTTTTCGCAACTGCGCCTAAAAAGGTGCCAACGTCAAAAACTCCAGATGGTCCGTTGGCGGGAAATGGAGATATTGGGCTTACCCTTGGTGGTAGCCCTGATAAATTGTTGTTCTACTTAGGTAAAAATGATTTCTGGCGGGCATATCCGGTTTATCCCGGAGGAGGTATTGCTTTGCCAGGATGGTTGGAAGTTCATATTAGCGCCCTTAAGGGCGCTAATTATTATGCAGAACAAATTCAGGACAGGGCCTTAATTGCGGGAAAGTTTACGAAGGATGATCTTACAGTAATCCTTAACTCCTGGGTATCGGCTACAACGAATACGGTGATTGCAGAATTTACAGCAAATAAGGCCTTTACAATGAACCTTGCCTTAAATGCTACTGAAGGAAATACCTCTGTAAACACAAAAGGTATTAATGGAGATGTGATTTGGGTAACCCGCTCTTTCGAGAATACTCCATTACTGGAATGGCCTTCGCATGTTGCTATCGCACTAAAAGTACTGGGCGGAAAAGTTGAGAAAGATGGGACGCTTAATATGAAAGCCAACCAGAAACTCACCCTATCTGTTACCATGTATACCAATTGCGATAAAAATGATTGGAAGGAAAAGACGATCCAAGAGGCGCAGTCTACAACACAAAATTCAATTGCGGCCATAAAGAAAGAACATGAGGGCTGGTGGAAGGATTTTTGGAGCCGCTCAAACGTTCAAATTGGCGACTCCTTAATTGAGAAGTATTACTATGCTTCACAATATCTGTTCGGATCTACTTCAAGAGGGAATAAATTTGCTCCCGGTATCTGGGGACCATTTATAACCAGGGATTCATCCTCATGGGGAGGGGATTATCATTTAAATTATAACTACCAGGCTCCCTATTGGGCTGCATATTCGTCCAATTACATAGATCAGACGGCTAATTTCGATCAGCCCTTATTGGATTATATGGAAAAGGGAAAACAACACGCCCAGGAATTACTTCATATTAAAGGGATTTATTATCCCGTTGGAATAGGCCCTAAGGGATTGGTAACTACCCGCTGGCCGCTTACTCCGGATGAAATGGAAAAAAGATATGCGACAAAGGAGAATACCATTGATGGAGGATATAAATTTTTAGGCCAAAAGATCAACGCTGTTTTTAGTGTAGGGAATATGCTGATGCGTTTTTACAGTACTTATGACACCGCCTATGCCCAAAAAGTTTATCCTTATATGCTGGAATGTGCTGATTTTTGGGAGGATTATTTAAAGTTTGAGAACGGGCGTTATGTGATTTATATGGATCATTATGGTGAGGTGATGCCAAACCTTAAAAATAAGGGGAAATGGCGAGATCAATTGGGCGATTTTAATTCGACACTTTCTGTTGGCCTTGTGAAAATGTTATTTAAGGGAATCATTGATGTAAGTAGCTTTTTAAAAGTCGACCCTGAAAGGGTAGATAAATGGCAGCATATTGTAAAACATATAAGTGATTTTACTGTGGGTGAAGTAGATGGTAAACTGAGCTTAAAAGAAGTTGAAAAGAGCCCTTCTGTCAGGCATAGCCGTATTTCCGGTTTGGCACGGGTTTCTATCCATGGGTTGATACTTCCGGGTGGTGTATGTGGCCCTAAAACGGATTCAGCTTTTAACCAGATCCTGCTTAGTGATGTAAGCAGATGGAAGGAAAGAATGAACGCTCCGGGTGAATGGGCAAATACGCTGGGTAATGGAATTGAAACCTGTTTTCCTGCCGCGGTAAGGGTTGGATATGATTCTGATGAAATTATTAAACAGCTGAAAGACCGGATTGCACTGCAATCGCTTCCAAATCTGTGGATCACTGCTGATGGTGGAGGGACAGAAACCCTTGCCGCGGTTCCATTAACGATAAATGAAATGATGATGCAGAGTTATGAACAGGTGATCAGAATATTTCCAAACTGGAACAAGGCTAAAGATGCAAGCTTTGAGCAATTGCGGGCCTATGGTGCTTTCTTAGTAAGCAGCCGCCTGAAAAATGGCAAAATTGAATATGTTAAACTAGTAAGCGAGGCGGGTAGACCATGCAGTATAGACAACCCTTGGTTGGGAAAAAAAGTGCAGTTAATCAGGAACGGGCAGAAGGTAGAGGTGTTAGCTGGTAAAACATTTACGTTTGATACAAAAAGAGGCGAACAGCTGGAGCTAACAATAATATGAAAATTATGAAATCAATGAGAATGACCATCCTGCTATGTATCATTAGTATGATATGTACAATTCCATTACTTCTGTACAAAAACAGGCTTATATGCATTTGTTGAACAAGGGAAAGGCAATGATATTTTTGCATCATTCTTTGGTATCTTATCAGGATTGGGATGAGTTTCAGAAGATCATTGGAGGTAAATATTATGAGCAGGCAACCGTTGTAAAAGGGGATACCATAAAATCAAGCTACCAGCACGATGTTATTATACCCGTAAAAATTGAAGACCATAAGCATCCTGTTACCAAAGGGCTTAAAGATTTCGAGATTTACGATGAAGTATATGGCCATTTTGGTACTCAGCCAAACATCAGACCCCTGCTTAGTACTACTCATCCAGGGAGTTCACATGATATCGCATGGATTAATACCTATGGACAAGCAGATGTATTGTTCATCCAACTAGGACATGGGCCGGAAGCCTTTGGAAATCCCAATTACAGGAAGTTGCTACTGCAGGGCATTGAATGGTCGGTATTGGGGCATAGAAAAAAATCCTGAAATGAAAACTATTTAGTCTGTTGTTGGTTTATAAGGTACATTAGGAGAGCAAATTATGGACCCGTTTAATATTATCATCACCAGTCATGGGGAAAAGGTTGATTTAAACATACACCCCCAGGAAGCAGGCAGTTATAAGGTGGTTTGTCATGGCGGACTTGTAGGGGAAATATTTATGAGCAAATCAGGGAGCTGGGAGGCTGTTTCGGCTGACGATCTGGATTCAGGTGGTTACCCCATTTATGAGTACGATGAAACATCCGGGCATGCTGATCTGCTGCTTGATGAACTTGTAGTACAAGATATTGGCAAGCAGATCAGCGATATTGAGGGGCTTTAGAGGTCGTTATTTCTGTTCGTTTGCCCAGTCTTTAAACTGAGTAATTGATTTACTAAGAACACCTGCAGAGCCTTTGAATTTGCCAGAACCGCTTGGTACCCCACCTTTGCCATACCATTCATAGAAACCATGGTTTTTGATAACAAGATCAATCATAGGGCGAACTTCTTCATAAGCTTCTTTTACAAATCCATTAGCAATCAATTGCTGGATCATTCTTCCTCCAAACCAGGTCCAATCTCCTCCATTTTGATAAATGTATGGTTTTGACATCCCTCCACGGAAAAGGCCCTCAGGATAAGTAGGGTATATGGTAAGGCCAATACTTGGCATGCCCGAAAGCTTTACGTTTTCAACCATTTGTTTGTTAACGATTGCAATTTCATCTTTTGATAATAATCCTGCCTCAATAGCAACCGCAGTACCTCCGTGATAGTGAATATTATTCTCGTCAAAGCCTGCGGGGACAGGAGATTTTCCCGGATAAATATGAGGAATGAATTTCTTCCTTTTTTCGTCCCACAGGTGTTTTCTCACGTTTGCTTTAACTGATTTCTGTAATTCTTTCCATTGGGTGATCTGGTTTTTATCAGTGGTCATTTCCTGAAGATAGTTGAGTGCAATAATTAGCATTGCATTATCATATACATCTATTGCTTCATCAGATAGGTTGTTCCAGTCGCAGCCAAAGTCATCATTAGGCTGTACATCGCCCCAATCAGCCGTCATTGCTCCGTAAAGCAAGCCATAACTTTTGTTGTATCTTTCCTTAAGTAAATACCTGATCATGCGTTCCATTCTTGTTAATACGGTTACACCGGCAATTTGTTCGCTTAAAATACTTGTATCTCCTGTTTTCTTAACGTATTTGCCTACAAGCTGAATTAATGAGGTTTCCTGATCTGTTTCAACAGTGTTTTTAAAGCCTACATGCTTAGGGTCGTTATCAGAATAGTAAGGTGTATCATCGTTCCATGTGAAGTCCTTTTTCAAGACATAACCATCCACCATCTCGTCATTTTTTTGCTGAAGCGCGAAGAAGACTAAAATGGCCCCTTTAACTTCTTCTTTGGAAGTCTCCTCGAGCGCGGTTACAATAAAGGTATTCATATCGCGTGCCCAGATCTGCGAGTAACCACTTCCTGCATTAAACCCTTCTTTTATGGCAGTTCTGGCCATGCTGTCTACTATTTGCATGGAGGTGTCTGCCAGAATAGATTTTGCGAGTTGTTGTTCTTCACTTTGTTTAGTGGATGAGCAGGAGCAAATAAGAAAGGTAAGGGCCAATAGATATGCCGAATAAATCTTCATGAGTTTGTGGTTTTTAATGTATGTACATACGAAGATAATAAAAATGTAATAATTCATTTGATTCATTGAATTA
>NZ_JBFTNT010000107.1:0-12529 GCF_056397585.1 Pedobacter sp. 05L430
GGAAAATACTTTGCGTTCGAAATAATTGGGGATAGTATGGAAAACTACGAAAGTAAAGAATCAGCAAAGAAATCAATAGCAGAAGGATCTATTGTTGTTGGCCGAGAAATACAACGGTCTCACTGGAAAAGTAGATTACATTATCATAATTGGGCCGCATTTGTAGTAATACATAAAGAATATGGTATAGTATGCAAAACTATATTGAATCAAGATGTAGAAGACGGTGTTATTCATTTAGGCTCTTTTAATTCAGATAAAACTAAACATAAAGACTTTGCGTGGAGCCTCGACGATATACAGGCAATATTTAATGTAGTAAGAATTATAAACGAACCATGAAAAAACTATTAACGCTAATATTAATTACAACATACAGCTTTGCCTTTGCTCAGAAAATTGACACGATACCATTTAAGGGCGCATATAAGATAATAATAGAAAATAATGATACAGCCGGACAAAATTTTAAAGCAGTTGGCCAAGGTTTGGTTGATCAAGATTTAGGAATAGGATCAAAAGACTCGGAGTTTGGTCAAATAATAAGCGCTCCGTTTAAAACTAAAGACATATATTATATTGGCAAAGGGCATTCAGTAATAATCGCAAAAATTAAAGACAAGCTGATCACGTTATACTCTCAATATAACCCGAACGAAACCACTAAGATAGTTTCGTTTAGTGAGAGCCAAAGCACCTATTCGCCAGTAAAATACACCAAGGGAATTTCCAGGGAGCAAATTATTTTTGAGGTTATGAATAAGTTTGCAAAATCATTACCTCATACAAAACTAACTTACTCAGAGTAATGTCAACCAAAGCTGAATTACATAATCAAGTACAGGCAGCTAAGCGAGATAAACTTTCTCGTGTAATATCAGCGGCTATGCATATAATACATGAAAGTCACTTGTCCGGTTCTAATCTATGGCCTGAGCATGGTTTTCAAATTGGCTACCACGGTTCAGAATTTCTACATGACATCGCTTATCTCAACGCTAAATACTGGAATTACCCACCTAAAGAGGAAGAAGATAAACTATTAATAATTAATATGCAGTCCCTGGACGCGAAACGACTTAAAAGTCAAGGCGCTGCTATAGATATGATTATGGAAGAGGCAACTTATGACGATGTCCTTTTTAATATATTGATATATAAAAATGATGCATTAAATGATAGGTATTTTTTAGGAGGGTATCTAATCCCTAATTCGCATTCACTTCAACTAAGATTCAAATTCACAATAAACCCGATAGACTCATCACCTATCCCACAAAATATAAGATAATGAARGTAGCAATGGCTGTAGATAAGGCCCAATCAAAGAAACTTACTGAATTCAGAAGCAAACACATCGCAGATAGTCAAATGGCAGCAGCAAAGTTACTTGGTATATCTCAAGGTACACTTTCAAGAATGGAGGCCGGAATCATCCCAGTTAACAATACTGTTGTTAATAAGATGGTCAAAGATTTTGGATTGAGTAAAGAATGGTGGTTCCATTCATCCGGCAACATGAAAGCTGATAAGAAGTCGAACAATATGCATGATATAGCTGCCTTTCGAGAAGAAGTTGCTGCACTGCAAACTGAAGTGTTAATGCTAAACAGTACAGTGTCTCATTTCATAAAAATAATAGAAAAACAAGGAAAGGATATTGAGGACCTAAAGAACAAATTACACCATAAATAGTCTACTTCATTTACACCAAAAAACAACCACTCCACATAACCATTTGACTAACAAATACTTAACAACAACCTAATTACTCCCTTCGGGTCCACGGAATAACCTCTAATTTATTGATTAACAAATAGTTAAACAGAAATTAGAGGTTTTTTCTTTTTCAAAAAAAATAATAGATCATTTGATATCAAGCAGTTAAAGTGTTCGATTATCTAAACTACTTCCTTCCATAAAACCGTAATTAGCTAATTATTAACAGTAAACTACTTTGAAAAGTCCTTTCCTTCTTTACCACTACATCGACCAAAAATCAAAGGGATGTTTATTCAAATAACTGGCTGAAACGATGTATTTAAATTAGGCGCTAATCTTTGAACTGAATTTTACTTATTTTTGCTTATGAAAATATCTGATGCTACATCTTCTATTGACCCGGCAAATAGTACTGCTTTATCAGACACAATCCAAAATAGTCCAAATACTTTTCATATACTGGACCTGAGCATAACCGGGAATCCGATTTTTTCATTGGAATATAGCAGGAAGAAATTTTACACCGCCACTTTATTACAAGGGAACTATCGGCTTGAATTTGAAGATAAGAACATTGATGTTTCGGGCAACTCTTTACTATTCACCACCACAAAAATTCCTTTTGGGATACATTCGGCCGGTTTAGGGTACTCCGGCATCAGTTGCGTGTTTAAAGAGGAGTTTATTACTAAAGTTAACAGTGGTTATCGTCTACTTGAATTTCCGATCTATAAACCAGGCAGGCAGAACATCTATTCCCTTACAGAGGAACAGACGAAACACTTTATTGAGGTCTACAATAAAATGTTTGATGAATCACAAACCGATAGCCCTTTTAAAGAGAATCTGCTACGCACCTATTTACTTGAAATTATTTTTAATGCACAAAAACTCGCTCCGTTTAGCTCCTTCGTAAAAACAAATAATACCACCGAGGTTATCGCCTGTTCCTTTATAAGATTGTTAGAATCGCAGTTTCCCATAGAATCCCCTCAGGATACGATCAAATTTAAAACTGCAAAGGATTTCGCAGACAGTCTATCACTCCATCCCAATTATTTGAACCGCCAGGTAAAATTGTCCAAAGGAAGAACCGTAAGTGAGATCATCGCAGCAAGACTTGTTCAAGAGGCTAAGATCTTATTAAAATTAACCAACTGGAACATTGCGGAGATTTCTTCTGCACTCGGTTTCGAAGAGCCGTCACATTTCAATTTATTCTTTAAAAAGCATGCCCGCAGTTCTCCCACAGGATACAGAAAATTACATAAGGAATAGCTGCTCCTCGAAGTTTGCGCAAGAAAGTTTGATTTTAGTAAGGATCGGTTTTATTTACGCTAACATTGGCCATGTCATCCTCTCTACATTTGCATTGAAATTAAACAACTTGCAAAATGAAAAAGTTAGCATTAGTAACCGGAGCCAATAAAGGAATAGGTTTTGAAACAGCGAAACAACTAGCAGCTCATAATATTAAAGTTTTATTAGGGGCAAGAAATGAAATCGAAGGCAAAAAAGCGGAAGCGGCCTTAAGGGAAGCATCTTTAGATGTTATCTTTGTTAAACTTGACATCAGTAATCCGGCTGATATTGATAACGTTAGAAAATATATTGAAAGCGAATATGGTGTCTTGGACATTCTAATCAACAATGCAGCCGTATTTTTAGACGGCGTGTGGTTCGGAAATAACACGGAAACTGTACCCGTACAAACCCTGCGGGATACTTTTGATATTAATTATTTCGGTACCGTAGAGCTGACTCAGGCATTATTGCCCGCAATAAAAAAAAGCAAAGCGGGGCGTATTGTAAACATCAGCAGTTTGTCCGGTTCCTTTGGTGTTCATTTGGATAAAGAACATTGGTTATACGCTTTAAAACCTTATGCTTATAGTGCGTCAAAAACGGCCTTGAACCAGTTCACAGTTTTTCTGGCTAATGCCCTTGACGCTTCCAAGATTAAAGTAAATGCAGTTAGTCCAGGTTGGGTGCAAACATCCATCGGTTCAGATCAGGCACCCTTAACTCCGGAAGAAGGTGCTAAGTCTGGCGTTGCCATGGCATTAATTGATGAGAATGGTCCAACAGGAACTTTTTCACAATCAGACGAATTTTTACCCTGGTAAATAGAAGGTAAGGTAAAACAGAATTGCATAATCACCCGGGACCAAGACCAAGGGGAACTATAAAAGCTGGGATACTTTACCATCCAGATTTTCCTGTATAGCATCCGTGCGAATTATAAGGTGAGGTGTTTAAAGTTGATTCTTCAAAGAAGCGTTACTTGTACAGGTGAAATTAAGCAATATTAAACTTGTCTTAAAATCACATCACGCAAACGCTCTTCGTTTTCATCACCCCACTCCCCTAATGCTGCAATCACTGGGATTAATGTCCTACCAAATTCGGTAAGGCTGTATTCTACCTTTGGCGGTACAACAGGAAAAATTTTTCTAGTCACCAGTTCGTGCTCTTCTAACTCTTTCAACTGAATATTCAAGACCCTACGTGAAGCATCTGGGATTTTGCGTTGCAATTCGCTTGGGCGTTTATGACCCTCATTGATAAACCATAGCAAACGGATTTTCCATTTTCCGAAAAGTACTTCACCGATAAGATCAAGTCCACAATTCAAATTCGGTATTATCTTTCTTTGGTACATTTTATAAAGTTACACCTATGTTCCATTTTGTGCAATAGGGGAAAAATTTATCCCTATCCGAATCGTAATTCCGTAATTGTGTAAACTGTTTTTACTCCCCAATTTTGTCCCGTAAACAATTCTTAAATATGGAACAATTTAATTTCAACAATGAGTTATTGGGCAAGATTTCCCTGGTAACGGGAGGGACAAAAGGAGCCGGAAGGGCAATTGCAGAAAGGCTCTTGCAAGCCGGCGCAACGGTTATCATTACCGCAAGGAACGCACCCGAAAAAGAGAACAGCAACCTACATTTCATTCCTTCCGATTTAAGTAAGGCAGAAGGAGTCCGAAAAGTAACCAGCGAAGTGCTGTCGACTTATGGAAGACTAGATATTTTGGTGAACAACCTTGGTTCTTCGCAAACACCGGCCGGGGGCTTTGCCTCCTTAACCGATGAAGATTGGGAATCCACCCTACAGGCAAACTTGCTTGCGCCTGTTCGACTAGACAGGGGATTTTTACCGCAGATGATTGCACAAAAAAGTGGTGTTATTATCCACATTGCTTCAATCCAGGGCAAATTGCCTTTATATGACTCCACTTTACCTTATGCCGCTGCAAAAGCGGGACTGATCAACTATAGTAAAAGCCTATCAAATGAAGTAACGCCAAAAGGTGTACGCGTACTGACTGTTTCTCCAGGATGGATAAAAACCACTGCAGTAAAAGGTTTTTTGGAAAGGATCGCCCAAGGATCAAATATTTCCATTGAGGAGGCCCAGAAAAGCGTAATGGATGCCTTGGGTGGCATACCCTTCGGCAGACCTGCAGAGCCGGAGGAAGTAGCTGAACTGGTCGGTTTTATAGTTTCGCCAAGAGCTAGTTATCTGACAGGAACTGAATTTGTTATCGACGGAGGCACCTTACCAACAATTTAATCATCTTTAAAAATTAAAAAAAAAATGAACTTACCGAAAGTAATAACTAATCTAGTACAAGCGCAGAACAGTTTTGATAGCGTTGCTTATGCGAAATGTTTTTCAGAAACAGCACTAGTTTTTGATGAGGGCAGAACGCACAGTGGAAGAAAAGAAATAGAGCATTGGATAGCGGAGGCCAACGAGCGTTACGAAGCCACCATGAAGGCCGTTAGTTTCGAAGAGAAAGAAACTGAAAGTATTTTAAAAGCAGAAATTTCAGGAAATTTTCCAGGTAGCCCTATTTTAATGAGCTATCACCTGAAAATAGTCGATGAACTTATACAGTCATTGAAGATTATAGGATAAGTGGGAATGCCTAATTTTAGCCAAAAAAGTTCGATTGTCTCCCCCCTCAAGTCCACCGATTAAAACATAAAAGGCTACTGTAATGGTAGCCTTTTATGTTTTATCTCTAATTCAATGGAATATTAAGTTTAGTGCTTACGATCTTGACCTCACTATCATTCATTGCATAGAGATATAGTTTATAACTTGACGGATTCTCGGGAATGGTTAAGGTCATACTACTTCCCTCTCCCAGTTCTATCACATTAACAGGATTACCATAGGAATCAGTTTTCACAAGATTCCATTTAAACCTCAGGTTTGCCTCAGGCTTGGGTAAACTCCACTCGTTTGAATTAAAGACCAAAGCCCGGTATGTTACAGGCATATTCGCAAAAATGGTTACCGAAGGCAACAATACCTTTATCATTGGCATCTTTGAAGGTAATTTTGAACCGGTCCATTGATTTGACAGCTCATAAAATTCAAACTTATTCTTTCCGGAGTAATCTTTAAGACCATCAAATGTGACGAATTGATTAGTCATTTCATCTTGCCAGTTGGCTATAAACACACCTGCTTTAGTACTCTTGTTCTTTAAATAACCTGAAGTATTTACCCTGCTAAAGAAATACGGTTCTTTAAAATTCTTTATTTCAGTCATAGCAACAGAATCAGAGTACTTATCTGCAACCAAACCAAAATAGTCGATATCAGGAATCCTGCTATGAAGCATGGCGATATTCTTACCCAGATTATTGTTTGCATACAGATCTACGGTAACTGGTCTGCTCGGATCTATTTTCTTAATCTCCTTTACTAACTTATGCAACCATGAAATATATGCTTCCCGCGGGAAAAACAGATCTGGCATATAGTAATCATGTTCCAGTTTACGCAGAGGCGTATTTGCAATATTCCATAAAATGATGTCTTTTCTACCCTTTAATTCTGCTACAGTATTTAACACTTTATCCGCATAACTATCTAAAGCTTTTCTGTCGGCAATAAAGTCACTATTATCCGGCAGCCAATAACTGTAGGCTACTTTAAGTCCATTATCTTCAGCAACATTTAATACATTTCGGTCATATACACTTGGCCCAAAATACTTGATCGTATTGAAGCCTACTTTTTTCATTTCCAAAATATCAGCTACAATTTCTTTCTTCTTTAAAGCATGGTAATTGGTAGACCATATCTGACCTTTTGCATAATTAACCCCTCTTATCTCTGATAAAACCTGAGTGTTTTTTGTAGAACTTTCTGTGTTGTTTACAGCAGTTTCAATACCATTTGGATAATTTATCCAGCTTCGCTTTTTGTTGTATTTTTTTAATGCCAAACCTACTTTGGTAAAATCTTCAATTTTCCAATTCAGAGGCTTGCCAATAGCTGTGTCTATCGTGTTTCTATCTAAGCTACTATTGAAGAATACAGCTGCTTTAATTTCCGGGAATTTACGTCTAATGCTTTTAAACGCATTTTGAAACCACTGATCTTGCTTACCCTCAGCTGGCAACGATCCCATTTCCGCAAGCATAACAGGTAAATCAGTTTTGAATAAAGGATTTTTGTGGAATGGCTGATAAAGCTGTTCCATACTGTACCAACTATTGCTACCATTTCTAGTACCGTAATTTAAATTAGTAACACCTATCCAATCCACATATGGCCTTCCAGGAAAATATCCCGACACCGCATCAGACTTCCAGGGATTCCAAACCCATATCGCGTTATAGGCACCATTTTTATTAAAATAGTCGTGAACGTATTTCCAGCCATCTTTAAACTCTTCTGCACTATTCCCTCCTTTAGCAGACCACGGATATTGTGGATTGTCTGCCTCGTGGGCAAACCGAATAAAAACAGGGCGTTTAAGCGATTTTATTTGCTTAGAAAAAGCATTTAAATAATCATCGTAATCACCCTTTAGGATACGTGAGAACACCTTTTCTTCTCTCTGCCCTTCCTCAAAACTTTTTACTTTATCAAATAAACTTTGCCATGGTTCCCAACTAATCATCGGTATAGCGTTTGATTTGTAAATTGAATCTATCAGTGAGTTGGGCAGCATAGATTCAGCATGATCTCCCCATGGAATGTAAAGAGAAACTATACCAAAATGTAATTTACTCTGAATTTCGTATTGCTTAACAAGCTTTAAAGAAGTTAACCCGTTGCTTTTTTCGGGGGCAAATATCCCTGAAATAAATATGTCTTTATTATAATTATAAGGCAGTGGTTTTACCTCGTTGCCAGAGCGCGTATTTACAAAATAGATCGCCCCACAAACAATAAGTGTGGTAATCATTAATGCAGTACTCCTAACTCCACTATATATTTTTCTCCTGAGTTTCCAGAAGCGCGCTTTAAATTCCGAAACATAACTCATTGTTGAGTTTAGTACTGGTACTTTCCTCTTTAACTTCCTGAACTGGCTTTGTCTGCTTGCAACAATTGTAAACGACAATATAATGCAATTAAGTCCTGCAAACCCTGCCATAATCAAATTGTAAGGGTTCCAGTCTTTATATAATCCAAATATTATTGAAAAGAGAGAGATTGCTATTACTGCTATATTGGGAATATTTAAACTCCAGTTATTTTCATCCCTACCATCTTTCGGCGTTGGGTTATAAGGAACTTTTTTGCGTAAAATCGTGTAGAATAATCCAATAATAAATATCCACCATGTCCCTATCATTAACAACCCCCCAACTACATGGAATCCGCGCTCTTCTTCTTCCATTACCCATCGTTGTACAAAATGCCTTATCAGGATTATTGACATCACCAGCGGGAAGCTAATTGTTATGAAATTAAAGAAAACGATATTTATAGGACTGGTATTAAAAACCAAAGAAAATATTGGTATCAAAAAATTAATAAGAAAAATGACACCCGATAGGTAATGCATTGGTATAATACCATAATGCAGCTTTTGCTGCCAGGTAAAATTCTTGAATAACTGGGGATAGGAAGTAACCAATAGTTCAAAAACACCTCTCGACCACTTTAATTGCTGACTATAATATGCAGATAAAGTACTTGGCACCAAGCCCCTTGCCAATACCGCAGGAACGTAAACTGATTTCCAACCCTTTGCATGTAACTGCATCGCAGTGTGCATGTCTTCTGCCAATCCGGCCGCGTGCCCACCGATAGAATCCAATGCAGAACGTCGAAAAGTGCAGTTTGCTCCAATAGCAAGCACAGTTCCATATTTATTCATGGTCATCATTATCGGGCCATAGAATTGAAATGTCTGCTGTGCCGCTCCCTTGGCTATTAAACTCTGGTCATAATTTTTATAAGATTGTACAATTTGCACAAATCCAACCTCAGGATTATTAAAATGGCTTACTATTGGGTCCAGAAAATCCGGAAAAGGAACATGATCGGGATCCAATACCACGCAAAGTTCTGCTGATGACTGCCTTAATGCATTATTGATGTTCCCGGCCTTTGCATTGATTTTCTTTATTCTGGTAACATGAACTACACCGAGTTCCTCACATATTTTTCTTAGATAAGGATCATCGGCCTCATCGCATAAAAAGGTGTTATGGGGATATTTAATTGCTTTAATAGCGATTAATGTTTCATTAATCATTTCATAAGGCTCTCCGGCACAGAAAGTCGTAAATATATCAACGGTATATATCTTTTCCGCTTTAGGTGTATCCGGTACAGTTATATAAAAGTAATGTATCCATTCGTGCACTATTTTAAGGCACATGAAAATTAGTGTGGCCATCAACATCCAGTATAATGGAATACTTTCGGCATCAGTTAAAAACAGCTCCCTAAGAAACAAAGCCATGCAAAGCATGCCAATGACAATCATTAAGCGTAAAGTGAAAGTCTGTTTTCTCGTTGGATTAATTACTGGCTCTACTATCTTCATCTGTTTTTAATACGTAGAATGGTGTATTACATGTTGCCACATAACCTTTATCGTCATAAACTGTTGCAAATATTCTATACGGTCCCTCTTTAATTGGAGTATTAAAGATAACCTTCAAATCCTGAGTGTGCTCAATAAGCCCCTTAATAAGTAAAGGTTTTTTAGTGTTGTTTACATTGTTGATTTTATACCAATCTTCAGGATAAATTTCCCAAACAATTCTTTTAACATTGACATCACCGTTTAACATCAATACTTCTGCGGTATTTTTCTCATTTGGCTTTAGAAATATATCATCTTTTGCCCCTTTGCTGTTCAGGAGCATATAGTTTAATTTTGGTGCTGTGGTGGTCAATGGCTTGCCTTTCCAGATAGCTTCGGCAGCATCTACTACTTCCGTTTTGTTTCCTGCATCATCAAAAATACTAAACCAGGTATGTGTGGTTTCTTGTTTCTGTCCCCAGTAAAAAATAAATGAGCCCAGCAATCTTCCGTCATTTACAGGCATTTTCTCTTTATATCTGGAATAATATTGCTCAGCTTTTTTTGTACTTGTTTGCTCTATCTTAGCACCCCAGGCTGTTTCCGCAGTCCCGTCCCATGGGCCATCAATGCCCCATTCAGTTAACAGATAAGGTCCCTTCCAAAACCAGGAAAAGTCTTTTAACTCTTGACTTAAAGATTCTATTCTGCCAAAAATATTGAATGATATAATATCTACATTGGTTCGCATCTTAAGATTAAAGATCGTTTTACGCTGAAAGTTTATCATAGTAGTTGTAACCGGATGATCTGGATCATCACTATGGATCATATCAACGATATCATTAAATGCCCCGTAAAATTTATTATAAGAGGGCTTATGTGGAAAAACAAGCTCATTACCTACACACCACATTAGTACAGAAGGATTGTCTTTCACCCTGTTAACTAACTTTTTTATCGCTTTAAATTGGCTGGCGACCTTTGCATCGTCATTATAAAAGTACATGTGTTTGCTTTCAGGTATTGGTAAGCCAATGATGACAGCAATGTTTGCCTCGTTTGCCTTTTTCAGTATAGAGTCGATGTGGGTGGTATCCCATGTCTTGATGGTATTTCCCCCAAGTTCAGACAATAGGTCTAAATGTTCAGAACCGGCGGCGCCTTTAATAGCAAAGGGTTTCCCGTTTCTAAATAATTTAAAATCACCGTCCTTCTGCTCAATAAAAACTTTACCAGATCGTTTTGACCGGCTGTCTGAGCAAGCATACAGCGTACTTAAAAAGAGAAAAAAAAATAAATATTTTCTTAAAGTTAAGAGCATCCCAAGTTTATAATACGCTAAATATAACAAATCCCTGCAAACACTTAAAACTTAATTATTTTAAAGTAAAACTTTGTTTCAGTTCTGAACTGAATTTCTTTAATKAGTTTTTACTTATGCTCCAATCAGGAGCTTTTATATGGCCCCAGGCTTTCGGATTGTCGTATAAATTAAAGTAACATGCACCAAAAATCTGCTTGTCGTTTTGAATGGTTTTCGCAGCATCTATTAACCATCTATCCTGATATTTCTCCGACCCCTTTACACCGAACTCAGTTATAAATATTGGTTTATTGAAGAACCTCATTCTATAGCTTTTACGTTGAAATATGTTGCTAAAAGCCTCCTGCATATTTTCATCAGTAATGTTTTTATCCGGTAAACCATATATAGCAATACTGATATAATCAACCACATCGTTGCCAGGGTACCAATCTGCCGAGCCTCTGTCTCCAGCTGGTCCCCAAACTCTTTGAATATTTTTAGGTTTCTCTTTTAAGAAATTCATAAAATACCTGAATGAATTTATGTATACCACGGGATCCTGGCTCTGCCAGGTATAACGATGAATAGGAATTTCCATTTCATGTGCCCAGCGCAGGTATACGGTTTGTTTAACATTGGCAATTACGCTGTAAAGTTTAGAAATCTCTTTATCATATTTTCCGTTTAACGTACTTTGCAGTACATTTGGATCAGGAAGATTACTGGTACTTTTCCAAGGTTCCATCGTTAAAATAACATCATGCTTTCTCGTAATAATCTCATTAAATTTCTTTAGAAATTCCCCTCGTTGTATTTCACCCCAATCAACAAATATATGCTCTACACCTATTTCCGGCTCATCTATTAGTTTCTTCATAGGGTCAAATACACCCAAGACTAAATTCTTTCTGATTTGATTGTTAACAAATGGCTCCTTAAAGTTTTCACTCGAATAAATGGTGTTTTTATATAAGTTTCTTTCTACTTCAATCTTTTTAAGAATGGAATCTGTTTTTTGAACATTCCCCATCCCATCTGCAGACAATATAAATACGGGTTTATCCATAAATCGGAGTCTATGAAGCTTAAATCTTAATTTATCTAAATCAGTTAAATTCGAAGGATATATGTTTGATAATTTTTCTCCACCACTGCCTAGTACAATGCTAATTAAATCAACATTATTCTTTCCTGGCCAGAATTCTGAATCACCTGGATATCCTGTAGGAGCCCAAACAATTTTAACCTTAGGGGCAAGTTTTTTTAAATGAACCGAAAAGTAGTTAAATGCATCTATATAAGTTGATGGGGATTGATACTGCCAGGGATATTGTTTTACAGGCACTTCCATTTCCGGGTTCCACCGTACAAAAACAGATCCTTTACTCAGGTTCGCTACATTCGCTAATGCTTTGATCTCTTTATCATAGCTGCCTTTCAGAACCTCATCAAGAACAGAAATACTTTCAGCATTAAAACTTGGCCAGGTCTCAATAGTAATCAGAACGTTCTTATTTTCTACTATTGCATTTTGCAAAGCTTTCCTATTAGAACTTAATGCAAAAGATTTCCATTTAATCGATACGTGTTTAATATTGTTTATCACATCAGACGGAACATCTTTCTTTTCATCATATACACCAACTAATTTCTCATACGACCTATCTCTAAATTCATTAACAACCATTGTTTTGAGC
>NZ_JBFTNT010000108.1:0-12512 GCF_056397585.1 Pedobacter sp. 05L430
ATATAAAACTCATCAATCCCATTAATTTCCTGGACATCAAGATAGGCATCATCAGTGAGTTCAAAATTTCCATCTTTTGATGGGATGATCCGGCTACTTAGCAAAATTTCAGACCATTGAGTTAAAAAATCGGCTGGAAATTTGTCTGTTTTCATTGAAACAAGAACCGTATGCCTGCAGGTTTTGCCATCTATAATATAAATAAGCGTAGAAATGGGAGTTTGCTCAGATTTAATCGTTCGGTTTTCCAGACTGATCAGCCGATATGGAAGAGGGTTATTTTTATTTTCCGCCAGGAGCGTAAAACGAATGCCTTTGTCTGCTGATAAGTCATGTGATATATTAATACTATCCAGTGGCTTAGTATTTTTTGTGATATCATCATTTAATATCATCAGCATTTTTTGCCAGCTTTCCTTCTTGTCGTCTTTAACATCCCACTTCTCATGACGACGAGAAAAATCAGTTTGGATAGATAATTTCTTGTCAAGGTCCCATCGCTCGGCTTTTGGCCAGCGGATCTCTATATCTTCCCGATTAGACTGCGCTTTTGCCAGCCCGAACATTAACACCAGAGCGCTTAAAGCAACTATGTTTTTCATTTGTATTTTTCAGTCATGCAGATGCATTAAAGTTAGCACATTATTTTAAATCAACGTCCAGGTAAACCGAATGTCTCCCATAAGTATCATAAAATGGTTTAAAAACAACATCGTCAATCCTGAATTCTAAACGGTTAGGATCACCTTTAATCGTCTTGCTAATATCGGCAGCGTTCAAGGTAATTTTGCGCCAATCCCTTCTTGCTTCCGGTTCCTGTGCGGCGAGCAAAATAGGTCCATAAAACAGACTGGCTATGTTCTGCTGATCCATTACCGGATCAAGATGAAACTGAAAAGGCATTCGAAGCTCAATGATATCCCCGTCCTTCCAGCTCCGGCTCAACCTGAGATAAGTTCCGGGATGCGCCTCCAATTTTTGAGCCTGCCCATTAATCACGACAAAGAATCCCCTGGTAGCCCAACCAGGAACTCGAACATTGATATCAAATTCCCCACTTCCTTTAACTGTCAGTTTGGTATGATCTGCTCTGGGAAAATTTGTAGATTGTATAATGCTTACCTTACGTTCTGTCCATCTCAATATTGAAGGTATATAGAGATTCACGTACAAGGATTGATCATCAGTGCTTTTAAAATAAATTGAATTCTGCAACTTAGTGCTGCTTTCTATTGCGGTACCATTACAGCAAGTAAAGCCGGTCATCTTCGCATTCCCAAATTGCTTTAGGGATCCAGGTCTGAGTGGCACATGATAAGTATTTGCAGGAGAGTGTTCATCAACTGACGCCAGAATATGGTTATACAATCCGCGCTCATAATAATCCATAAACGCYGCACTTTGATCAAAAAGAAAAAGTTCAGTGCTTAATTTTAGCATATTGTAGGTTGCACACGTTTCATTCTGACCGCCCTCTGAGAAACCATTCTCATAAAGCGTTCCGGGTTGAGCAATGAAACATTCGGCATTGGCAGGATTCCGTGCACCAGCAACTCCGCCTATGCTATACATATAACCGTTAACCACGTTATACCAAAAGTTGTCAGCAATTCTATAATAGTCTGGATTATTCGACACCCTGTACATTTCGATACTTCCAACAACCTGAGGAATATGCTGATTGGCATGCAATCCACGAAATACATCCACATTATTTACCAATCCGCCAGTATGATTTTTATCCCCGTAAAACACTCTGATGTTATCAAACTTTATCGCGGTTTGAAGATAATCTTGATTACCCGTGATCCTGTACAATCTTGCCATGGCCTCATTCATGCCTCCAAACTCGCCGGCAATATAAGTGTTCCACATCTTGATAAGGGTATCTGTAGGCAATACATTTAAGCGCTTATGAACCCAGTCGCCCATTCCCTTGGCTAAATTCAAAGCCTTTTTATTGCCGCTAACCTCATAAACATCCATCAGACCTGCTAAAATCTTATGTAATGTGTAATAAGGTGCCCAAACCTGATTGTTTTGCCCACCATATTTAGCGCCTTTCTCCAACATAATAAACTGATCTGGCGGATAGGCACTGATGAATCCTGTACCCCAGTTCCAATAATCTTTGCGAATTCCCAGATCACTAAGATCAGAATCAAAACCTGTTTTACCAGGGCCAAAGGGTATTGCAGCAGGATCCGATACAAATGCACCTCCAGCTACCTTAGGTCTGCCAGAAAGTTGTGACAATTCATATAAGGTATTAACCATATACTTCATTTTATTGGAAAAATTTTCATGAAGTGTCTTATCATAGCTGGTGCTGGCATAAGCCTGGGCAATTGCGGTAAGATAGTGTCCTGTAGCATGTCCTCTGAGTTTGGTGTCCTGGGAATCCCATACGCCAAGTGGCACAGCCCCAACTGGTTGTTTCTGTCCGAAGGCATGTCGGAACATGTAGAGAAAGGAATTCGGATCAGTTTTGGCCAGGGTAGAGATGAACTTGTCTCTGTTTTCGGTAAATTTAGTTTGGTGACCCAAAAGATCATTTCCTAAAGACACCCGATCGAGACCAAAAGTCTCCAGTTTTAAAACCGGAGCTGTTGATTTTTTTTCTGCACCTACCGTAACAATCGCTTTGGCTCGAATTTGGGTACCAGGAATTTGCCCGTAAACAATATACTGCCCTTGGCTAAGCACCGAACTGTTGTCATTAGGCAAAGGCCATAAAACCCTCACAGCCGGCCCATTTTTTAATTGTCTGTATGTCCCCTGAATATAACTGGGAAAGCGTGGTAAAACTCCCACCTCGGTGGCAACTTCTATATCAGCTACCTTTTCCAGATAGGTATTATATAGCTGCGCTTCTGTTTTGGGAAACTGCTGAATATCCTCTTTAAAATTACTTACATTTACCCCATTGTCGTTCGCAATTCCCGCAGGATTGACTGAATTCTTGTAAATAGTCAATACCTGTGTTTTACTTAAGGCAACCCGATAAATACGAAAATCATGAAGCAATGCATTCAGATTAGACTTTCCGGACTTCAAAGATTTTCCGATAAAAAGCGTATTCCGGTCATCCGGAAGTTGATTAAAAACCATCTTCAACTCAGAGGGAATCTCCTTGCTATTTCCCACGAGTTTACCATCAATATAGGTCATGATAGATTTAGATGAAACATCAATAATTATTGCAACATGAAGCCACTTATTGAGCTCTGGAGAGGGGCTAACACCCCCATTTCCCCCACTCTTCTCTGAACGTATCGTGGTCTGAAAACCTTTTTCATCATCTATGCCAAACGGAGCAGCGAAAAAATGGTTTGTTACACTCTTTCCAAAATCAAACAAATATTGCCCAGGTTGATCGGAACGCAGTTTTACCCACGTGGATAAACTAAGTGACTCTATATCCGCCAAAGATGCAGCAGGCAAACTAATAAAGTCATCACTATCACCAGACAATGATAAAACCTTACCAAATTGTATATCATTTGCAAAATGAGACTGCACACCTTCAGCTTTGGCATGAAGGTTATTTCGAGACCAGTCTTTAAGATCACCGTTAAAAATATAACGCGCAATCATACCGGTTTCGCCTATACCATCCAGTATCTGATCACCACTTTGTGCTTTAACGTTGTAGATGGACTGGCTAAAAAAAGTGATGCATAGCGCAGCGTAAAAAAGTAGAGAATGGACTTTCCTTCTTAAATTATATTTTTTAACAATACACTTATCAATATAACAGTAGCAATTCATGACGTAAAACTATCAAGAATTAATCGTCGATAGTTAGTGGATTTTAACTTATGAAACCATAATATTAACACCCTACCAATTTTTAAAGTGCAATCATCTCTTTAGCCCGGCTTTAATACTGGAAATATTTGGTTTTCAAATAATGGGGAAATACACGTGACTGGCTTATTCTTGATATTGAATAAATGATACAATTAGACAAATTTTTGATCAGAATTGAATGTATGGAAGCAGTAAATTAGATTAAACCAATTATAAAAATCGTATGAAAATCATCTCAACGGGCCGTTTGCGAATAGCAAACAATTTATTCACCTATGCAATAATTATTGCTTCAATTTTTTCAGGATGTGCAAAAAAAGATCCTGAGTCTGTTTCCAAAGCCACGCTCAAAAGTAATGAGGCAACACAGAAATTACTATCTGTGGATTTAATGAGTGGTAATCCTATTTTACCTGTCGCGACGGCAGATCCCGATATCATTTATGCAAATGGAAAATATTACATTTACCCAACTGCTACCGGACCAAATGCCAGCCAATTTCATGCTTATTCATCAACAGATTTACTAAACTGGACCGACGAGGGCATTGTATTAGATTTAGTAAACGTTAGCTGGGCGCATACAGATGGTTGGGCACCATCTGTAGTTGCACGAAATGGGAACTACTATTTTTATTATACTGCTGCAAAAAAAATCGGTGTGGCTGTGAGCAGCAGCCCAACAGGTCCATTTGTTGATAAAGGGAGTGCTCTTGCAACTGGTGATGGAACTGACCCAATAGATCCGATGGTGTTTGTAGACACCGATGGGCAAGCCTATATGTACTGGGGAAATACCACGATAAACATTCAGCAGCTTAATAATGATATGATATCGCTAACAGGCACGAGAGGACATAATAAGCCGTCCAATTATTTTGAAGCACCGTATATCATTAAAAGAAATAGTATTTATTATCTGATGTACTCCATTAATGATTTCAGCAGTGATGATTATCATGTAGAATATGCGACTTCATCTAACCCAATGGGTCCATGGACAACTAAAGGGCGTATCACATCACCACTTGGAGCGATAAAAGGACCAGGACATAATGCCGTATTAAGAAAACCGGGCTGCAGTGATGAGTATTTCTTTGTTTACCACAGACGCACGAGTACGAATATACATGAGCGTCAAGTGGCTATTGACAGGATGTTTTTTGATGGGGCAGGTAATATTATGCCAATAAACATTACCGTTTCAGGTGTAACACAATCATTGGGTTCAGCACCTTGCCTGATACCTAACCCAATACCTAACGGGCAGTATGCAATCAGATCAAAGGTTAATACAGTTTCTGGTGTTGGCTTATATCTGGATATTGCAGGGTGTGCTGTTGGCAATGCCGATGTAAGGACCTGGACTCGTACTACCTGTAATGGACAGAAATGGAACCTTACTTATTTGAACAATGGGTTTTATAAGATCATATCGGAACTGCCTAATCATAAATCATTAGATCTGGATGCTTGTGCAATTGAACGCGGGGCAAATGTCCAGGTTTGGGACGTTTTCCCTAATGATTGCCAGCAGTGGCGCATTGAATCTGTGGGAGGAGGCTGGTACCGTATTATGGCAAAGGCGGGAAATAATGTGCTTGATATTGTAAATGGAGACCCGGCACCGGGGGCAGATGTAAGGTCATGGACATGGAATGGGGCAGATCCTCAGCTTTGGAAGTTTGAAAATCCTTAATATCTTACCTTTTATAGTTAGAAAAGCAGTAGCTGTTTTTCTAACTATCGAATTCAAATAATGATTCGTCATCAATATGTGAGCTTTTGGCCTTGCCAACCCGTAGTCCGTAGAAACTCTTCCCAACTAAGGGTATCGAGGTCTATTTGACGGCTCCATAGCAAATCGCGATCTTTGCCGAAATAGCCATATTCAACTGCATACTCAGCCATTCCCAAAATCTCACGTACCAAAAGCTCGTTTGACCGAAATTCCGGGAATTGATAAAGGAAATCCTCCCGTGTGAATGCTGAGCCATACCTGGCTTTCTTACCTGTGACCCGAACAAAAGTATCTACCATTTCCTGTGGTGAAATAATATCGCCAATTACTGGCAGGGACTTACCGGCATATCGACTGGGGTTCGAAAGAATTTCCAAAACGGCGGGGCCAGTAGCTGTAAGGGGATCAACAAATGGTGCGCGAAAATCTTTTGGTAAATAAATCGGAAATACAAGTGTATCACCCACTAAAACAGGAGTATAAAACTCCATAAAATTAGTGTAAAAAAAAGCCATGTAGATAAACGAGCTTGTGATGGGAAGTGTGCGGATATATGCTTCAATCATAGCCTTGTCTGTAAAATGTGGAGCAAACTTTTTCCCTCCTGTAATTTTATCTACATTTTCCAAACTGCTAAAGATAATATGCTGAACCCCTGCTTCAACTGCTGCGTCCGCTAACTCCTTACCCAACTCCATCTCGTGGGTTTGCGGAGGGGCAATACTTGGCGTCATCATGAAAATACCATTCGAGCCCCGAAACGCTTCCACGAAATCTTTTTTATAACCCAGACAAAGTGGTAAACTCACAAGTTCAGCTCCTTGCTCGACCAAATCAAGGGCTTCTGGTGAATCTATACGTCGAGTAATTCCACGTACACGATAACGCCCGCTCTGTAACAATGTACGTGCAGTGCTGCGCCCCTGCTTGCCCAAAATACCAACTATTGTGATAAGCGGTTTGTCCTGTTGTTTCATTGCTTCATTTACTTTTAAATTCGATACCATTCTTTTATTATTTAAGTGAAATGTTATACTATAAAAATTATAGTTGCAAAATTATTTTTAGCATACTACATTTACAATAACTATCCAAACAGATAGGTTAAAACAAAATGCCGGATGAAAACAGAATGTATAGGTGATTACGTAAAACTAAAGGGAAGAGTTTATCCCTGCACAATAAGTCTAGCGATGGATTTAATAGGTGGTAAATGGAAAGCGGTAATTCTGTATCATTTAAAAGATGCTGAAAAACGCTACAACGAGCTTCGGAAAGAAGTACCGAATATTACCGAAATGACATTGAGTTTACAGTTGAAACAATTAGAAAAGGACGGCTTAATATTAAGGAAAGTATATGGTAAAAAACCGCCTATTAAGGTTATATACAGCCTAACGGATTTTGGAAAAACATTTATACCAGTTTTAGAAACAATTACGAACTGGGGAAATCAGATCGTTTCAGAAAAGGGTKAATTTGTTAACAACACCATTTAAAATATAAATACGGCAATAAAAATCTCTTTTCACCAGCTATTGGTGACTATTATTGATCAATTCAATCAGTCTGTTTAACCTCCATCGCACCGGTTCTTTAACCCGCTCGTTATTACCGAATTTTAATATAGCCAATTCTTTAGCCACAAATAAAGGAACATCCGTAACTATTGCCCCCTGTCCTATTTCAATTGGCCCTTCCGGAAGCGCAATCCCATGGAATGCCGCTTCGTAATCTTCTGCTGTCATGGCGCGAAGATATCACATTGACTGGAAAAAGCGTTACGTTTATTTTAAGCCTACAGGAAATCAACTGACAGTCAACCTTAAGAAAAGCAAAAGATGCTTGAGGAACCCAAAAGTTATACAGAAATTACACTACCTGGACCGAAGGATACCTAAGGTCTGATACTGGTTTTTCGGCGAAATGTAAGGTGAGCAGTATTAATACAATTAATACGCACCAATTGCTTTTGTTTTTTTAATTTTAAAAACTACTCTCCTGTGGAACATCAATTCTAGGGGGATCTGCGGACATCTTTCGTCTTATCAAAAGTTGCCAGACAGCTATCCAGTGGTTGACCTTGCTTATAAATGCAGTCGCAGAAAATTTCGCAAGCCGCGGGGTTTTTGCTGGAAGCGCATTGATTTCTGCATTCAGCTTCAGAGTTGCCCGGTATGATCTCATATAAATAGAAAGTACCTACAATAATAAAGGCCACAGCTGCGAAAGAACCACCAAAAAATATGACCCGAAGACGTACACCCAGGGGCTTTTTTAACACATAAGGATCTGTGTTGGGCTGCTTAAATGGCAAAATGTATTTTAAACGGTCATAGTCCCAAATTAGTAAAAACAAACTTGCCAATAGCATGATCGTAACGATCCGGGTACCGTCAAAGCGGGTAGCATAAGTGAGTACACATATGTTCACGATGAGGGAAAAATACATCAGGGCACCAAGAAGGGATGTTCTCGGGATCAATAATAATATTGCTGTTACTATTTGAGCAACTCCAATAAAGGTGTAGTAATACCCTGTGAGATGTAATGCATCAAAATAATGTCCTAAAGGATTATTTGATGGCAGGCCCGCAGCGAATCGTTCACCTATGATTTTAATATAACCTGCGGGAATAAAACTGGCTGCCAGAGCGAGACGGCAAAAAATAGCAAACCGCTGAAACCAATTGTCAGACTTTGCTTCATAGTATATTTCTTCAAATCTATTCATGTTTCTTGCGAAAGATAATTTTACTTAGGATAAAATGAAGAACGATAGCTATAACAGTCCAATATAGCGCACAAGCAAGTGCCCGAACTGGTGGTGCAGGATCCGGATCGTTGAGTATAGGGGCCAAGGGCCCTACTAAAACAACTTTGACAGGATATATGATTGTGGCTACGGTGCGTTTCCATGCTATTGGCGACCCAGTTCCAGGGAACCAATCTCCGTTTACAGGCTGCAACAGTAAATTAAAGATAATCTGAAAGGCAAACGCCGAAACAAGAAAGATGATAACAAATTTTGTTCTTGAGATCTTCATACTATTGAGTTTTCACAAATAAAAAAGCACTTTGCAATACAAAGTTAACCAACTCACTTTGTATTGCAAAGTATTTTAAGAAAATTATTACCTGCTCCTACGATTCAAGTTACCTTGTTTATCTGTTGGTCGTTCAATTGTCCTTAAGAAAAGCGGGTTTTGCGTTTTTGTAATTAAGTGCAGCTGTTGTTCCTGCAGTAACATCTATAGTAACACCAGTTATTTTCCCTGCCAAATCTGATCCTAAAAAAACGGCAGTATTTGCAATATCCTGCATCAATGGCAACTGATTGAGCATTGTATCATCCACAATTTTTTGCAAGAAAGATTCAGCCTCATCACTTCCAGTAGCAATAAATTCTTTAAATGGACGTGAATCTGGTGAACCCGCCGACCTGATATTAACAACTCTTACCCCATATGGGCCAAGTTCTGCTGCCAGATCCCTGGAAAGACTCTCTATTGCGCAGCACACCGGACCAAAACCACCAACCATTGCATATCCAATACCGCCTGGAGTTGCTGTTAAAGAAAGTATTACTCCCGATTTTTGATTTTTCATAATTCTACCAGCCGCTGTCATTGTCAGAAATTGAGTATGCATTGCATCATGAACAGGTGAAATAAAATCTTTGAGTGACATCTCGATTAGTGGAATATTCTGAACATTTTTAATTCCTATTAAATTGAAAGATATATCAACACTACCAGCCATATTATGAACGAATTCAATATGTGTTCTGATGGAATCCTCCTGCATTGCGTCAACCATACCGGCATAGGCTTTACCACCGGCCGCAATAATTTCATCAGCAACCTGCTGCGCAACCAATAAGTTTTTATTGGTTACAAAAACATTGGCACCGGCTGTGGCCAGTGATTGAGCAACAGTTCCTCCCAGGGAGGAACTTGCCCCATAAACAATCGCATTTTTATTTTGAAGTATCATAATTCCAGTTTATACATATTGTTCAATACAAAGCTATTGTTTGGCTCATTCTAATTAGGGGTGTAAAACGGACAATATTAGGTGGAGAATGCGACAAAATCGGTGATACAATCCTTTATGGCTAAATCTTACTGTTTTGTTCCCCTGAAATTGTAGGTAACATCACTTGAGGAACTGGAAAGTGTAACAATAGATATGTTTTTTACCGAGTGTTGATATACCAGTGTACCTTCAGGTGTTCCAATAGCCTCAGCATCATCAGAATTCTGTATTGCTTTTACGGTGATAATTTTTGGCGTTACATTGGAATATGGTTCGCCTTGTTTTGGTGTAATCTTTACTTTGTTACCATTTTCTTTGGTAATAACAATAATTGCGTTAAAATATTCCTGGGTAGCATCAAGTGTTCCCTTATATGTTCCCACAACTCTTTTTGCAGCTTCCTCATCTGAATTTACAGGTGAACCTCCTTCTTTTTTCTTACAGGAAAACAATACAGTTAACGCTAATACTGATAATACTAATGATAAGTTTTTACTTGCTGATTTCATAGATTGATTTTTTAATACCTTATTAAATAATGTCGATTTAAACTGATCAAAATTACCCGGTCGGTTTTACTAAACATGTGCAAGAATGCTCAATTCCAGAAATGCGCTTTTCAAACAGTAATAGTTATTGTATTTTTAAAGAAGACCATTTTTTTGCATCCAATTCAGACAACTCGGAAACCAGTTACTTTTGTTTTCCGAATCAGAAATCCCAAATCCATGTCCACCTGATTGCAGGATATGCAACTCACCCGGAACACCAGCTTTAAGCATTGCTTCATAGAAACTCAGACTATTTTTTACTGGAATAACGTCATCATCAGCAGCATGAACCAAATATGTAGGCGGTGTTTTGGCACTTACGTGCCTATTGGTACTGTATAAATTTAATGCCTGTCGGGAAGGTGTCTTTCCGATTAAATTTTCCCTGGTCCTGAATATATAGGGGTCATAAATAATGACCGGATAGAGCAAGATCATAAAATCTGGCCTAAGCGATATGTTTTCATTGTTTTCAATCACTACCCTATTTAACTGAGTACCGGCTGTAGAAACCAGATGCCCCCCTGCCGATAATCCCATCATGCCGATTTTGAGTGGATTTATGTTCCATTCGCCAGCTCTTTTGCGTACGATCTTAATAGCGGTTTGCGCGTCTTGCAGGGGACCTATTGTTTTATCTTTCATGATTTTGTCACTGGGCAAACGATATTTCACAACAAAGGCCGCAACTCCAAGTGCATTAAATGCATTTGCAAGCTCAACGCATTTTTTTGGCGCCAGAACAAAATAGCCGCCACCTGCAAAAATAATTACAGCAGTGCCATTGGCCTTATCTTTCTCCGGAAAGTAGGCCTGCATAGTCGGAACACTAACGTTGCTAATCAGGCCAGAACTATCAGTCTGCTCTATATAATCTGGAGGTACTTTTTTTGAATTTGGGATACCATACGGATAAAGTGGTATCACCTGATCCTGGGCTTGGCAAAGGGATATCAATAAAATACAAAAGATTAAGGTTATTGCTCGTTTCAATATTACTGGAGTTAGCGTGATCAGATTTAAAAATTGATCTAAATTATTCCGTCATTTGTACTAAACGTATGCAAGAATGCTCAATTTAAGCGTAAGCTTTTCTAAATATTAAAGGCTGGGTGCCGTAAGCAGATTTAAAGGCCCTACAAAAAGCACTGACATTTTCAAAACCACATTGCCAGGTGATCTCATGTACAGGTTTATTGCTGTTTTTAAGGAGTTCAACAGCCCGATCAAGCCTGATCTGGATCAGGTACTGATACGGAGTGGTTTTAAAAACAGACTTGAATTGCCTTACGAGCTGAGGAACAGATAAACAGGCGTTACTGCTGAGTGTATCTAAATCATGCTTTTCCATAAACGTGGAATGAAGGAAATCTTTGGCAATACACAGACGTTTGTATATCTCCATTTTGGAGCTTAGCTTTACCGCGGAAACCTCGGCCGCCTGTCTTGATTCTGATTTGAGCGTGCTTATAAGATAATGAAGAAAAAAAACAAGATGTTCTTCGGTACCTCCATTATAACCATGGGTTTCAAGATCTGAAATCAGCCTTGCAAGTTGAAACTGTACTTCAGGTTCAATAGCATTAAGCGTCTGGAAAAACTCAGGTTGTGCATTGTGAATGAGAAAAGGATTGTCTAATAACTCATTATCTTTTTTTAATGTGTCGTTGAAGACTGAAGATGCAAATTCCTTTTTAAAGAAAACCGATATCCCTCTAACCCTTTCATGGGTATCAATATTGCACGAATAATTCTGTTCATTGTTAAGGATCAGGAATTGTCCGGGCCTTATTGCCAGCCGGCGATTATTAATGCCATACCACTCTTCACCTTCCAATATCGTCTTGAAAGACAAACATCCTACATGGTCATCACAAAAACTAAAACTGCTTGTAGTATTGAAAATAACATTGTGTTCTTTAAACCTGCTAAAGTGTAGCTCTTCGTTAAAATCTGGGCTGGAGTGATCAGGAAGCGAAGTTAAATACATAGGTATGATGATTATCTTAATCTGTAAAGACGTACACAATATAGCAATTGCCCCATAAAAACAAGGGAATTGTTAATAAGATAATATTGTGGAAATCTTGTGAATAATTTATTGAATACCAATCCGATTTACCTCGTAAATTAGTATAGTATTTAACAATTGTCAGTCATGAAAACGGTCTTCTTTCTTTTGTTAAGCTTAGGGATTTCTGCCAGCGCATTATACACTGCAGCCAATATGTCCAATCCCTTTCCTGTATATGGTTTAGTTCTGAGTATCTGGGTTTTGTTTTACTGGAGTTATACCCGCAGATCACGCCGTATAGCCAACAGACGATTCCGGGAAAACATGTTTCAGGAATACATGCGCAGCACCATGC
>NZ_JBFTNT010000109.1:0-12488 GCF_056397585.1 Pedobacter sp. 05L430
CTCCTAACCTTTCTAACGATATTCTGGCATCCTGGGCTTGCCTGATGAAATCAATCAATTGTAACAACGGCGCATTAAGCTGGCCAATAATATACTGCACAGAGAGCATCATACCCAAGGTAAGGTTTCCACTTAAAACTAATTTTGCGGCCAGGAAGCTTACCAAAATATCTTTGACTTGATTGATAAAACCTCCTCCAACAGACTGCCATTGCTCTAACGAAAGCGCCTTTATCTGAATTTTGAATAATTTGACCTGTAGGAATTCCCAATCCCAACGCTTTTGTTTTTCGGCATTGTGCATTTTTATTTCCTGCATGCCGTTAATGAGTTCCATTACCTTGCTTTGTTCCTGTGCCGTTTGCGAGAACTTTTTATAATCTAACTCCTTTCTTTTTTTCAGAAAAAAACTAATCCAGCCAATGTATAAAACTGCCCCAATTAAGTAAACGATAAACAAACGGTAGTCGTAAATTAACAGAATGACACTAAAAATAACCAGGTTAACCATCGAGAACAGTGTATTGAGCGAAGAATTGGTAAGCAATTGCTCTATCCTATGATGATCGTTAATTCTTTGCATGATATCTCCTGTCATTCTGGTATCAAAAAAGCTGATGGGAAGCCTCATAAGCTTAATGAAAAAATCTGAAATGATAGCTATATTTATGCGTGCAGAAAGGTGTAACATTATCCAGCTCCTGATAATTTCTAAGCCCATTTTACCTAAAAAGAGCATAACCTGGGCAAGTAAGACCAGATATATAAAATTTAGATCCTGATTTTGAATTCCTACATCTACAATACTTTGAGTAAGAAAAGGAAAAATGAGGGATAATATACTCCCTGCCAAAAGGCCAATTATAAGCTGAGCAACAAGTGACCTGTACTTAAGCAGGTATTTAGATAAAAAAGAAAAGCTTGCTTTCTTTTCTTCATCGTCAAATTCACTTTTATAAAATTCAGGGGTGGTCTCAAGAATTAGCGCAATACCTTCTTCTGTATTTTCATTCGCATTTTCACCAATCCAACATTTTAAAAATTCTTCTTTGGTATAAGTAATTAAACCAAAGCTGGGATCTGAAATATAAACCCGGCCTGCTTTATCAATTTTATAAACTACGACATAGTGGTTTTTATTCCAATGCACAATACAAGGCAACGGTGCATCTGCAACCATCGTATTGAAATCTATCTTAACCCCCAATGTTCTAAACCCTAAATGCTCCGCTGYATTACTAAGCCCCATTAAACCACTTCCTTCTCTGGTTGTTTCAGAAAGCATTCTGATTTGCTGTAATGGAATACTTTTATTATAGTACCTAGCTATAATACGCAGGCAAGTTGGACCGCAATCCTTAGCGTCAGGCTGTTTAAAAAAGGGGAATTTTTTCATATTAAGCAGACCAGATACTATTGAATTTTTGAGATAACTGTTCCTTATCTATAAAGCATCCGGAGGCTGAAATAGTAACCCCGCAGTGATTTAGATCAAGGTAGTCTACTTCATCATCCCATTTTGATAAATACGGATTGTAGGCGCATTCGATTGGATGATACCACTTGTCAATACCTTTAACAGGAACCCGACTATCTACACACATGTACCTGAATTCACAATCACAACAAACCAGCATACTATCTTTCTGAATATTTCCCAATTCCTGAAACTGATCGGATGAGATCAGATTTAAAAACTGCACCGAAGAGATTGATTTAACCTGGCCAAAGCTTAGGGTATTGTTTAAACCATTTTTGATGTTACCATCGCTATCGATATACACCTTGCCAAAATAATAGGAATGGAAGTTATAAGCTTCTAAAAAATGCTCTGTATTGATGCCTAGTTTATCTATCGTTAATTTGCGTTTATAGACTGTAAATTCTTCATCAAAATAATTAAAGTAGACGTTTTGATACAGCTCGGTTWTTTCTATACTATTTTTTGAATTGAAAAAGTTTACAGAAAAAACCAAGTTATGATCGCTTAGCCGTTTACGATGATCTTCTAAAGCATCGTGATCGAAATTTTCGATGTATAGGTAAACACTATCTATTTCAAGGGTGTCTATCCTTTTTAAAACCTTAAACAAGTTATCATCTACCTGAGGGGCAATAATAGATAGATTTAGAATATATTCCTCTTTAATGCAATCAAAGAAATTAAGGTCTACATTGGTATGCAGTACAATGTTTGTGATTTTATTGGGTACTTCTAGCTTTCTGTTGAGCGCTGTAAAGCATTGTTTCTGGTTTTGATCGGCAAGTTCGAATACAATTTCTTCGTTAATTAAAAAATCAATGAGGGATTGCCTTTCTTCCTCATCTTCGATTTTATTAAAGTCGATGAAATCATCTGTATCTAAAATGTAAAAATGTGCTTTCGAAATGAAGAAATAATCTTTTCGAAGTATATCATAAATGATTGCCCTATTGTAACCTTTGAYCGGAATACATAACTGGTTTCTTAGAAAGAATTTCCTCATAACGGCGATTTATAAAATAGGTCTAATTGTAAACTGTTGGTGGCAAAAATCTTTGATGCCCTGGTTTTAATGAGGTAGTCGGGCCTTTCTTTCTTGATTAAAGATTTTAAATGAACAGGTGCTACTCCTTTTTGTATTTCAACTTTAATTTTTTTCATATCAGAGGTTTAAAGCAAGAGCCTTTTCGAGATTATAGTTGCAGGGGTTAGATACCATACCGAACTGGCCTATAGGGTTAAGGTCCAAAAAATAATACTGATGGTCTTCTTTAGAAGAAACGACATCAAATGAAGCACAATTTAGGCCGATATGATCTAGCAGCTGCTTAATCTTTTTTTGATAAGACTTTGGAAACTGATAGGGATTTAATCGATTTGGCTTTGAATTATCATAGTTTCTAAAATCTACTTCGGTCCTTTTATTTTTTTGCGAAAAGATTGCCATCGCATAGAAATCTCCGTCCAGATAAAAACACCTTATCTCGTAATCTTTTATAATGTTTTTCTGGAAAAATGTAGGAACAAACTCATCTGGTAATTCATTGATATCATTTACGTCGATTTCTGTTGTATAGGCTAAGTGAATAAAGTTATCTGAATCGTAAACAGAGAGTGGCGAGTTTAAGGGTTTGGAGATGATGTTTTTTTCTTTGTTGTAAAAATCCAACAGAGCGCCTTTATTGCCGCTAACCATAAAGTTTGGTGTCAGGATTTTAAATTTATTGCATAAATCAAGTACCTGAAGTTTATTGACATCTCTGGTTGCGAAATTGTTTATCGATTCCATTTTATCGAAAGTGTAGTGGATATATTCCATTAAGCTTTCATTTTCTGTTAACAGGTAGTTATTCAGATATTCGCTGTCAAAGTTTTGTTGAAAAAACAGATCACCTCTTCTATACCAGATCTTTGTTATTTCATTGCTACAAACTGTTTTACCATCAATATGGAGGGTGAAGGCTGTATCTGTAAGAGAAATTAATTTTACATCGGTATTTTCATTAATTCGTATAAAATCTTTCTTTAGGTTTATTAACCAGTTAATTACCCTGCTTGTTGAGTAATCGTCGCTGATGGAGAAAATTATGACCATATACTTATATGTTGTAAACTGGTTTAAAATTAGTTTTGCCTTACTACCCGTTAACCCGTTAAAAATGGAGGATGTACCTCCATTTTTATTTTTCAATTCTTAATCAATAGAATTTGAAAGATTGTAAACCGTCCTGGTGCTTCTGATGCTTCCATCATCATTATAATACGTATAATGTGTATCTGGGCAACTGGTTGTACCGGTTCGTACCTGACAATCGCTCATTGTACCAAAGGCCATTTTGCCTCCGTTGATCTGACAGCTTTTTAAGTCGATCTTTTTCTCGAATAAACCTTTATTAATTTTCATTTTTTTGAAATTTGCTTATTAAAATAATTAGATTAATTTTTCCAGATTATGGTTATTGTTCGCGTAAGAGCTGGTGTTAATCCGGACAGTTATAGTCGGTACAAACCTGAATCGTAGTCTTGTTGTCGTCTTTAACCGTGTATCTGGTGTCTGAACAGCCCTGAACACAGGTACTGGTTGAAGTGGTTTTTTGGGTGGCAGCTAACCGACCACCATTGATTTGGCAATTTTTTAGTTCAATTCGTTTTTCGAACAATTGGTTGATTTTCATAATGGTTATAATTTAAATTTTGATAGATAACTCGCCAACTTACCCTGGCGCATAGGCTTTTGTCGAAGGCAAATTCGGTGTATACTGCAATTGATGCAAGGAAGAACTGATATTTGATAGCTTTAAATCTATTTCCGTAGGCTCTTTATAAATATTCGTTTTATAAAGTATCTAAAAAGTAGTTCACACTCATAAAGGATTATTCGAAAAGCGGGAACGGTAAAAGATCCATGAATCCCAAACCTAAGGAAGAATTTCCTTTGAAGGGCATTTTACAAAGTCCTTGTTGCAGTACAAATATGACAGCTGGTTGGAGCAAGGGTAAAAATAAATATTATATGTACTGCCGCTGCATTAAGCATTGTAATATCAATATTTCAGGAGCATCGGTTCATCAAAAAATTCAGGAATTACCGAAATACATCAGCTTCACTCCAGAATTTCTTGACAAGCTGATAGAAAGGGTACTGACTTACCAAAGACTACCCTTGAGGTAAGGGATCAAAGGCATAAAATTCTAGCAACAAAACTTGCGACGATTGAAACAAAAATTTAAAATATTGAAAATAAACTTTTCGATGGGGTGATTAATGATACGACTTATAAGAAGGTTTAATGTACATTGGGTATTTTTTTCCCCTATGACCTAATATTATAATCTATCAATAGTCAGATTGCATTCAAAAAATTAATTTCTTTACTGCATATCAATCAGTCATGAAACTCAGGAAATCAAGACTACATCAACAGCGATGGCCCGCTAAGCAAAACAGGTACAGAAGAAATCGGACCTTCAAAACAAAGAAGATGAGAAGAAACGGATGACATTTCAGGTGACCTTTCCGGCAACGCTTTAGGAAACACAGACTCAGAAGACCAATGGCTCAACTTGAATGAAATAAATTATCTTTTTGGTGACAGCCTGACCGCAGGATATGGCTGCGGCCAGGCTCCACCAAGTCCTTCCCAGCCCTTTTTACAACAAAGATCTACCAGGCAGGCTTTGGTTATCAGATCATCAACGCTGGAATCAGCGACTTACCTTCTGAATACTTATAAGCTATTTTCACTAGTGAGCTTTTGGATGTCAGCTATATCCATTGATACTTCCGGCATAAAAGCATTTCCCTCCATGTATTTCTGCAGGCTATATAATAATTGTCTTGCCTCCGGACGCTGATCACGATCAGATAGCAGGTCAATAGCGCTAACTATCAGGCTTCCTTTGCCCACTTTACATTCAAAAATCAGACCCAGTGGTCGGGCGGTAACCCAATCATCAATGACCCTCACCAAAGGGTTGATTTTTTTACTGAGAGCATCCATTCTTACCGCGCTTGAATGGGTGACTGCGTCCCACCATTGCCAGTTACTATGGTACTCTGTTGGGAATGCARCAAAGGCAGGATGTTCAGGGTTGCACAAGATACCTAGTGTGGTTGGGGGCTGGCTTTTCGTCCAAGCTGTATTCCAAAAGATGCTTGAAAAACCGACCTTGATATCACCGCCCATCTCTGGCTTAATAGATCCCTTTTTTAAAGTCAATAGTACTTTGCCACCGCTGTTTAGTTCCTCGACAGCTTCATCATCCAATACCTGCGTTACCCGCACTTCCTTTGAAATATCAGGCAGAACGGTGGGATAGACAAAAATATCCCATGAATTTTCTGCCGATACTGTCTTTACCTTTAAAAGTAGCTGTTCTGCAGATTGAATGGTGCTGAATTTTTGGCGGATCGTGCCAATATGCTGACCGTTGCCCAATGCAATATCTACCGGATTAAATTCACCATGGTAGAGGGGGGTGCCATCAGTTTTAGTGATGGTCCAACTTACTTTTGCACCGGCAAGTGCTTTACCACCGAAGTTTGCTACTTCAACCGGTGCCACCAGCTGCTCGCTGGTGGTATAAATCATGCTGGGAAGCCTGACTAATGGTACAACAGCATTACAAAAACGTCTGTACTCAACTGCGGTCACATAATTTTTTTCTTCCCAGAAAGGATCAAGTACACCTACAAGGGCAGTTCCCTGTCCTGGGAAATCATTTAATCCAAGCAGTTGGAAACCGCCAAAACCAGGAGTCCTCAGAGCCGCTTCAATATCAGCTTTGTAACAGAGGACCTGTAATTTTCCAGAAGCCATCAAGAAACTGTCAGCTAACATATACATTCCGTTTTCTTTCAATCTGTCCTGAAAGATCTCGAAGTTCTTCGGTTTCAGGATGCCAGTGTATTTCTTCATTTCTTTAAAATCCGGATAGACACACCACTGACCGATTTCATGGCTCACCGACGGCTGTTTCCACTTGGATATGATGTCACTCCAGTCGTACGTTGTCGAAGGTTTCCGGCCATTCAGTATACTGTTCAATCCCTCGCCCCACCGCTGTATCCTGGGGTCTGGAGTGTTATTGTAATCGCTTTGATCAACTACAGGCCAGCCTGCACCAGTGGTGTATAGCCTCCTTGTGTCTTTGACTTTCCAGAAGTTGACAAACTTTGTAAGGTAAGTCACATGATTTTTACCGCTAGGCTCGTTGCCGTAAGTCATCATCACAAATGAAGGATGGTTCCCGTAAGTTTTTACCATTCTTTCACTTTCCTTGTAGATATATTCATCTAATGGCCTTCCATCACCTATTACAGCATCTGTRCTGGCCCAAGAGGAACATTCTATCTGCAGATATATTCCCAGTTGATCAGCTGCCGCAAAAGCTGCTTCCGGCGGGCACCAAGAATGAAACCTGACGTGATTTAAACCATAATGTTTAATGKCACTAAAACTTTTGAGCCATGAGGCCAAATCCGTAGGCGGATAACCAGTTCTTGGAAACGAAGCGCAGTCGAGGGTGCCTCGTAAAAATGTAAGCTGGTCATTCATGATAAACTGTGTGCCCCTGGTTTTAAACTCACGCATACCAAATAGGAGCTCCTGTTGATCCGGCAGATTGTTAAGGGTGGTTTTTAGATTGACGGCAAAACGATAGAGATCGGGATGAAATTCATTCCAAAGTAAAGGACGACTACCCATTGCGTATACTAGACTGAGATCAACGCTTTTTCCATTCAGCACCACGTCCTTAACTAAGGTCTTTAACCGTCGAGCGTTTGCCCTAGAAGAAATTGCCGATAAGTTCAGCTGTGCCATGCCTTTAGCTCCTGTCGGGTTGTTAACTTTGAGTTTCACTCTTACCAGTCCGGCGTGAATATCTGGGTATAATTGCAGGTCTGAAACATATATTTTCGGCCTGACCCTGAGCTGTAATGTTCCAACCATACCATTCCAGTTCGTTTGGGTATGATCAGTGATACTATGTGAGTTCATTCCCACGTTAAAGTCCTTTACCCGGTTATCTATCCTCACGGTGATCACGTGTTTACCAGGTGTTAGCAGGTCTTTCAACTGGAATACATGGGCTGTACCCAGACTATTCTCCATTCCTATTCTGACGTCATCTACCCAAACTGTTGTTTCCCAGTGGCTTCTCTCAATAAAAAGCTCTGACAATTCGCCCTTCCAGGATGCAGGTATAGTAACGCTTTTCTGATACCAGGCTGCCCCCTTATAGTATTTCTCCGGCTGCAGCCAGAAAGGAATCTTTATGTTTCCCTGCCTCCTGTACTTTGCGTACTGAGGCTGCGAAAACCAGGATGAATCTACGATTTCGCCAGTCCAAGGTGTATGTACAGTGATGTCGTTGCCTATACCATTGGTAGTCATTGATCCCGGAAGCTTTACTTTTTCCTTAAGTTTGGTACTGTACCATTTCTCAGCAATGCCCCGATCTAGGGAGTCAGTCTGAAACTGCCAGGTGCCTGCCAGATCTATTGCGGCACTCTTCTCAGCTTTTATCTGAGCAAAAGCATCGCATGCTGTAATGATGACCACTGACAGCGCTGCCAGAATATAATTTAAACGTTTTCTAATCTTGTCCATTTGTATTTGAAAGTGGGCTACGCGCATGCTATCAAGCCGGATTCTGGGTAATTAACTGATTACTCTTGATTTCATTCTGGGGTATACTATAATAAATTAGGGTAGTAATTTTCTTGTTCATAGGTTTGTTTTAAAATTTGGTTAGGACACGGGAATTACAGCCCAAAATTTTTATGAAGCTTATCCTGTTTGGGTATATGTTTTAAAATCTGTTCAGGATGAGTTCAGAGTCATATTATTGATATTTGGCGCTCTAAATTAGGACACAAGATGTACAATATAAATGGACAAACAAACGGTTTTGATGGACAATATCACCATAATATAGCATTATAAACTAAACTAGATTTAAATTATGAGCCTCGAACAGAAATCAAAAAAGTTAAAACAGCTATTGTCCGGATATGACACCGAATGGTTTTTAGGAAACCTAACAGATTTAATGTGTGCAATTGGCGGGAATGGTGCTGACTGTATATTTCCTTCTATTTGAACTGTTGCCTTTTTTGCAACAGTTGCTTCTTGATCCAATTCTTCTTCCTTGTATATGTTACTAAGGTGCCTTGAAATTGTTGATTTATTTTTACCAAACAGTTCAGCCATCTGACTTAATGCTAGCCAGACAGTATTCTACTCAACTTTTACATCAATTGCAGTTTCACCGCTTGGTGTTTGATAAATAACAATTTGTTCAGGACCAACAGCACATTTTCCAGGCCAATAATATTGTAATTGTATTTCCAACAAACAGAAACAAGAAAGCAAAAATCTTCAATTTTGTACAAAAGTTGAATCGAAAAACTGGCGTTGAACTTTGCAGTTTCGCCCCACTATTGCAAAATCCTTGCTATGAGCAGCAATTGTCTTCAGCTAATTCCAATAAATACGTCTATGATTGGATTTCTAAATATATACAAAACTGAAATTACCGCCGCCGTTATTAGATATGATTTCGAATGCCTGATGTCACGCTTATTAAGATTATATATCATTGCTATTGCACAAGCCAATAAAATAATGATTAATGCACCCCAGTTTTCAATGAAAATATGTATGGGCATTTCATAGGTTCTATCAGATGATGCGCCTTCCCCAAATGTCGCCCAATATATTAGCGGAATACCAAGCATATATAGAAAAACACAAATAAATAGTATAAGAATGAAGACAATTGATAGGTGTCCCAAAGCAGTTTTTACGTTTAGGATTTCCTTCATATTGTGTTTTGGGTTAAACATTTTGTAGTTGCTTATAGCAGATTAATGTGGACTTTATTTTGTTTAATAAATCATTTGCTTGAGCTATTGTCAACCAATCTACTATTCTGTCTTGCCTGTTTACGTTTGTCATCACGACGATTGATTGGTTGGAGTTTGAGAATAAGTAATTTGGTCTAATAAGAAAACGTGTCCTCTCATAATTAAGTCAAGGATATAAACTTCTTGTATTTCTGATTTCAGATAAGTTTTAGTCTTGCTAAATAATTTGTTTTTCTGTCTTACGCACATTTTGTTCGTTGAGATTTCTAAAACAGTTTTTCCAAATGTATTCCATAGCCATACATAAAGTAAAAATGTAAAAAATGCAAAAGGTATAACAGCGGAAATCAAATAGGTAAATATTTATGTTAGTGGATCCTACGGCTTTAATCATCAGCAAGCCTTAATGAACACTTAATTCATTGATTTTACATTACTCGCCTCATTTTAAAAACCGCCAAAATTGTGGAAGAACCATTTTCAACGGAACATACACCCAGACGTCACCCCGGTTTTTAATCCAGCTTTTATCTACTCATCACATTTTATTGGGGTTTCGTCACATTTTTTCATAGCGCCTCCTGGATGATGCTACTTTCACTCCAGCAAGGGGACGGTGGAGCAAAAAAAATTAGAAATACCATAATCGTTTATAATCCTTATGAATTATTAATGAAAAAGGTGCAACATGGAAGGAGCTATCAGCGTCCTATCGCTTGAGCTCGGCCCTGAACAAACACGAACGCTAAATACATAACATATGAAAAAAATAACCTTTCCCCTCTTTGCTGTTATATTGCTTGCTGTTTTTACCACTGAAGCATTCAGCGGGACATCCGGAGCCAAATTCAGGAAAAACACGATCGTTTTAAATGAGGTGAATTTCTCGGTTGATCCGAGAATCGAACTGTTTCATACGATGGAGGTATTGRCTGGCGTTCCGGTAACCAATTTTATAGACCTGGATTATAAGCAAAAAATAGCAGCGGCATTTACGCTGTACAAAGACCATCAGCTCTTTGCCTATCTTTCAAAAAATCCATTGTACGGAAAACTCTTTACCACAATTGACGGGCCGATCTGGTTTATGCTGCACATGACACAGGAGCTGGATTGGCGCAAGGATATTGAAGTATCAGAAAAGAAAAATCCTGCACTGGATTCATTGCGTATCCTGATGAAGGATTTTTGCCGGAAATCAAATTACGCCGCTTTTTTTAACAGCAATTCGGATCTCTATCAGATATCGCTAGCTACCTTGGCGTATAACCTGCCTGATTTTGATGAAAAGAACAGACTGATGGACTATTGCGGAGCGAAGGATAAAAAGCAGGTTCAGTTTAACGTGATCCTGAACTTTTTAGGCTGGGGGAATTTTGGACCAAGAATATTCAAAAGGGACGGCGCGGAACTGTATGCGGTGATCTCCCCGGAAAAAACAGCGATCAGGGTGCCGACTTTTGACGTCCGAGGGCTCTATAAGTTGCTTTGGCATGAGTTCGCGCATTCCTTCGCTAATCCTGCTGTGGAGAAAATCCAGGATCAGTTTGAGCCCATGGGGCATTTACTAGAACCAATCCGCGAGTCCATGAAGGCGCAGGCTTATCACTCCTGGCCGGTAGTTTTCAAAGAACACCTCACAGAGGCAATTGCCTGCCGGATGGCGGCCCTGAAATTCGGAGAAGAGGCTGCAGATTTGAACTATTTCAGGTTCCAGAAAGGAATGCGCTGGATCTACTTAAATCCGTTGATTGCGGCTTTAAAGCACTATGAGTCCAACCGGTCGAAATATCCAACGCTCGACAATTTTATGCCGGAGATCGTGAAGGCTATGAAGTTTATTCAGCAGAGCGACATTGACCGGTGGATGGCGGAAACGGAGCAGATCAGAAAGCCTGACCTTGCTGCTATTCCGCAGATCGGGGACATCTATGATAAGAAAAACATCCTGTTTATTTATTCAACAGCCGAAACCGACCAGGTTGCAGACCGGAAGCTGAAAGACTTCATGAACGGTTTTAAAAACAGGATTGGCTCGCTCAAAGAAGCAAAAATGGTAGCCGATACCGCTGCGCTGAAAATGGATTTAACGGGCTACAACCTATCTGTCTGGGGAAGCGTCAAGGGGAATAAGTTTCTGGAAAAGTACATGCCGCAAATCCCGCTGCATGTCGGAGATGAAAAGGTAATCGCTGAAAATATTTATGCAGGAAAAGGCTACGGAATCTTGATCGGCTGGGTAAATCCGGTCAACCCGCAAAACATGATGGCGGTGTACACTGGTCAGAGCCCGGCGGATGTGGTAGACTTTAACCAGATCATAAATGGAAGTGGCAACTACCATATTTTCCAGAACTTTACTACACTCCGGCAGGGGAATTTCAGTAGGCAGGCACAGGTTTGGGTAGCAAAGTAGATAGGTTTCATCAGCTAAAGTCGTGATATATGCGTATTTCGGGGAAAGTGGTTCTTCGCCTATTTTCGTAATTCTTGAAATAAACTGGCATTTTATCGTTAGTAGGTCTTGAAGGCCAACAAAGCAATCTTCAATAAAACCAATCAATTTAAGGGTGTTTCAGTAGATAACTAAACAGACAGCTTCATCATCTATTGTTTTTAAGCAAGAATATTCGTCTGCGCAAGGCCCACAGTAAAAGGCAGGCAAAAAAGCAAGGTGACAGTGGCTTTCCTGATAGTTAGGTTCATCGTTTTATTGCATTTAGTTTCCTGTTAATATTGGCAATGCTGTCCAGCAACGCAATATTCTGCCGCTTCATACTGTCAATCTGTAATTGTATCGCCGCATCTCTTAAACGTGACCTGCCATCGGGTGAAGATTGTTGTCCGCAGGAAAATAGGCAGAACAACAACATAATGCACATAAATTTCATCATCATTTGATTGTTTACATTATAGGTTGCGAAAATTCGAAAATACTTACATCATCACCGAAATAATTCCTCTAAGTAAGCAGGATCAACAAGCGCTGCTAATGCATGAAAATGTGGTATCAGTTTTGTTGGCTTTCTGGCTAAACACACATTCAAACCCATAGCTCAGCCGGAAAGCACCATTGTACCTGATGTCGGGTTGGCATCCATTAGTCCTCCACAACTTAACACAAATTCAGCC
>NZ_JBFTNT010000110.1:0-12448 GCF_056397585.1 Pedobacter sp. 05L430
CTCCATTATGGGTATTTTGCTTACTGCTATGTTAAGTACAGCTCAGGCACAGCAAAAAGAAACTCCCAGTAAGCACGTCAAGAATAAGGTAATTGTAGCTTATGTTACGTCGTGGGGTAAGGTTTTACCCGATCCTAAACTGGTTACACACATCAATTATGCTTTTGGCCATGTAAATAAAACATTTGATGGCGTTACTATCGAGAATGAAGGCCGTTTGAAAGATATTGTTGAATTAAAATCTAAACATCCAAAGCTTAAAGTTTTGCTGTCTATTGGTGGGTGGAAAAGTGGAAGATTTAGTGAAATGGCTGCGTCTGTGGAAAACAGAAGCAAATTTGTTGACGATTGCCAAAGAGTAGTAAGTTCATTTAACTTAGATGGAATAGATATAGACTGGGAATATCCCACAAGTTCCGAAGCTGGAATATCTTCTTCCCCAGATGATACCAAAAACTATACTTTACTGATGTCTCAGATTAGAAATAAGATTGGTCATAAAAAATTACTGACATTGGCGTCTGTTTCAAATGCAAAGTATATCGATTTTAAGGCGATTACACCAATAGTGGATTTTGTGAATGTGATGACGTATGACATGGGGACCCCTCCAAATCATCATGCAGGCCTTTATCATTCAGAGTATACCAAAGACATCAGTGTGGATGAAGGGGTGACTGCACATTTAAATGCAGGTGTACCCGCCAACAAACTAGTTCTTGGGATTCCATTTTATGGGCATGGTAAAGGTGATATTGCCTGGTATATCGATTATAAAGACATCGTAAAACTAAACGGTTATACAAAAAAATGGGATGATGTGGCTAAAGCTCCTTATTTAGTGAATGATGCAGGAGAGTTTGTATTGACCTATGAAACGCCGCAGTCTATTGCTATAAAATGCGCTTATTTGCTTGAAAAGGGAATGCTCGGTGCGATGTACTGGGACTATACCGCAGATACTGAAGACGGGGAGTTGCGAAAAGCAATACACTCCGGTGTTTACAGCAGATAAAAGAGCAATCTAAAATCATTATTTCTCTTTTTCCAGAAAATCAGCAAGCTCTGCAGATTTGTTAAACTGTGGGTTGTGATCTGCTTTAAATATCAGGTATTTATAACCCCTTTCTTTGGCCCTCTCACCATATGCATAAAAGCTGTCTTTTTCAGGTTCTGTACCTTCTTGCACAGTTAATATGTATGTCGCAGGCAATTTTAAGGCCCTAGGGTTTTTTCTTGAAACAGGCTGAGTGAAGGTTTTGACAGACTGGGGTACATCTTTTGGAAGTGGCTGGTTTGGTTTAACCCATTGGGGAATCATAAAACCATTTGTTGATGCCATTCCAATATCATTAGTGCCAGTTTTTTTGGAAGTAGCTAAACTTTCTCCATCGTTAGGCAAAATTGCATCAAGAAAAACCAGCTTTTTAATTCGATCCGGGATACTATCGGCAACTCCGGTAATTACCATGCCTCCATAACTATGACCAACTAAAATAACATTGTGTATGTTTTCATAAAGAATCAGATTAACCACATCTTTGATGTGGGTATTCAGATCAATGTCAGGAGAACTCAAGTGGACACGTTCACCTTGACCGGTTAAACTTGGTCTGTAAACAATGTTGCCGTGGTTGGACATTATTTCATCAACATTTTTAAAAGCCCAGCTACCTCCCCATGCTCCGTGAACGATTACATATACAGGTTTTTCCTGAGCTAATGCATAATTGGYGACTAATAAACTTAAAATGCAAGTGACTATTCGTAGTGACTTTTTTGTGAATAAGACCATAATATGGGGATTGGGTTAGTGTTAAAATAATAGAACGCGCACCGTACACTGTATCGGTTTAAATATAGCAATACTTATTAGTAAGGATGGCAAGATTTTGTCTGAATATTAATGTAAGCAAGCATGCAACATTTACAATACGGTAGTGTCTTATAGGCATTAACCGCTTTAAATGAAACACTACATATTTCTGTTTTTCTTGCTTTCATATACACTGGTATGTCAGGCTCAGGATCCTTCAGTGCAAAAGAAATTGCAGGCGGTGAGAACTACCGAAAGCCCAAAAATAGATGGTATTCTCGATGATCACTGTTGGATAGATGTTCCTATCGCTACTGATTTTTTTGAAATCAGACCTGTACCAGGCAGGGTAGAAGGAAAGGAGAAGCGTACGGAGATGAAGGTGCTATATGACGATGCTGCAGTATATGTTTATGCGCGGATGTATGATCATCCTGATAGTGTTTCTCATGAATTGGTTTCGCGGGATAATATTGGCAATGCCGATTTTATCTCCATAGTTTTCGACCCTTTTTACGACAAGATGAATGGCAATGGTTTTTTTGTTACCGCTGCGGGAGTTCAGTTTGATGCCAAATACTCGCAAATTGGCGATGAAGATGAGAACTGGAATGCTGTTTGGGAAAGTGCAGTTAAGATCGATGATAAAGGCTGGACTGCTGAGATGAAAATTCCTTATTCTGCTTTGCGTTTTTCTGCCAAAGAGATTCAAAACTGGGGACTAAACTTCAGTCGCCGAATCCAGCGCACAAATGTTCAAACATTTTGGAATTTTGTTAATCCCAATGTAAATGGTTTTATTAATCAGGAGGGGCTTTGGATGGGCGTTAAGGACATAAAACCACCATTACGTTTATCATTTTCCCCTTATCTGTCTGCTTATGTAAACCATTATCCGGCCAATATTCCAGGTATAAAAAACACAACCGCGCGTTTCAATGGCGGTATGGATGTTAAGTATGGTATTAACAACAGCTTTACCTTAGATATGACCTTGGTGCCGGATTTTGGTCAGGTGCAGTCCGATAACCGAATTCTGAACCTAACACCCTTTGAAGTTAAGTTTAATGAAAACCGACAGTTTTTTACAGAAGGAACTGAACTGTTTAATAAGGGAGATCTGTTTTATTCAAAGCGCATTGGCTCTATTCCAAAATACTATAATCGTTCTGATATAAGCAGCACTGAAACCATCATTAAAGATCAAAGTGAAGCCARAGTGCTAAATGCCACAAAGGTTTCCGGTAGAACCGCAAAAGGACTTGGCATAGGTATTTTTAACGCGATAACTAAAGCCATGCAAACCGAGGTTGAAGACCAGCAAGGGAGTATAAGAGAAACTGAAACTCAACCGCTAACCAATTACAACATTCTGGTATTCGATCAGTCTTTAAAAAACAACAGCTCTGCAACTTTTATCAATACCAATGTTTTAAGGCAGGGCTCTGCCTACGATGCTAACGTAAGCGCTTTATTGTTCAACCTTAATGACAAAAAGAATGTTTACTTTTTTAATGGGGCAGGTAAAATGAGCTATCTAAAAGGAGCCACCAGCAGAACAGGTTTTAATTATGAATTTAAAGGTGGTAAGCAGAGCGGAAATTTCAGATGGAGCTATAATCAGGTATATGCTGATGACAAGTTCGATAAATCTGATATGGGCTTTTTTACCAACAATAATTTTTTAGACCAGCTTGTTAGGTTTGGATATAATAATTACAAGCCAACCTCATGGTATAACCAACTAGAAAGCTGGTTAAATTTTGAATATTCCCGGCGTGTTAATCCCGGCGATTATCAGCGTTTTGGTGTCGTTACCGGTGCCTGGGTGCAATTTAAAAGTATTTGGTCGGTTGAAGTGGATTTAGACTACGGGCCAGAGGGAAACGATTTTTATGAAGCCCGAAACGGTCAATTGTACAGAACGCCTGCCCGGTTTGGGGCATCTGTTTATGTAAATCCAAATAATGCAAAGGCATATAACTTTGGAGGAAATGTAAAGTACTTCAAAAAGGAACTTTTCAATGGAAGGGAATATAATTTCTATTTTTTCCAGAACTTAAGATTAAATGACAGGATCGCTTTTGGTCTTGATTTGAATTTTAATCCAAGCTACGATTATGTCAGCTGGATAAAAGCGCAAGGTGATCAGGCAATTTTTTCCCGATATAACCGGAACACAGTAGAAAACTCATTTGATGCAAAATATTCATTCAGCAATAAGATGGGAGTGTCTGTTGTATTGCGGCACTATTGGAGTGATAGGAGAAATAAAGAATTTTATCTGTTAACCAATCAGGGTACGCTTGCTGCTTATCAGGGTGCTCCACTTACTGCAATGGATAGGAATTACAATGTTTTTAATGTCGATTTAATCTATGTTTGGCAGTTTGCCCCCGGAAGTGAACTTACCTTGTCATATAAGCAAGCTGCCGAAACCAATGATGATTTTTATACTAAACGCTATAACAGAAATTTCGAGGATATCCTCTCTGCGCCTCAAAACAAAAGTCTGTCTGTAAAGGTCTTGTATTACATTGACTATTTAAATCTTCGCAAGAAAGGTAAATAAATTGCCATCCAAATCACGAATAGAATTGATCTGGCGATCAAATGTATTTTGTTGTTTACAAAGGAAGTTTTGGGCTATTATTTGTGTATTATTAGGTACACACAAATGTAACCACTATGAAAAAGCTTCTCATGGTTGTACTGGCTAGCTATGCCATCACAGCCCGTGCCCAGGTGCACGAATCCCAAAACTTTCTTTACCTTAATTCCGACTCCGTAATCTATGCTAAAAGGATCATTTTCCGGCCTGATTTTTCTGGATTTTGGCAGCTACGGGCCGATTCCCGAAGAATTTCGCCCGAAAAAGTAAAATTCTTTAGTAACGAAAATGGTTTCTTCGCCAATACCAGGAGAGTCACTTTCGGACGCACTGCCGAATTCGCCGAGCGTATTGCAGAGGGAAAAATTAATATTTTTCAGGAAATTCCTTATGATGAATTTCTGGACGATAGGGCATACAGATATGGAGGCAGGCCAGAGCCTGTTGTTAACCTTCGGATGTATTACAACAAAGGATTCGATAATTTGAAAAAAGTAAATTATCAAAACCTTAAAAACGACATGGCCGATAATCCGGAAAGCATGGATATGCTGGCTGGCTACAGAAGAAGTATGAATACCAGCAAAATATTATATGCTGCTGCCGGAGCATCATTTGTGGCTGGTATTGTTTCTTTTCTGGTAAAAGGTAACAATATGCAAAAACTATCGCATACTGGATTCGGTCAGAGCAGTATGAACACAAAAGGTCCAAATGTTACGGGTACTTTATTGTTCTGGGGACTTGCTGCGGGTCTTGGCGTAGGAGGGTTTGTTGTACATACATCTGGATCAAGACATCTCGAAAGCGCTGTGGATGTTTATAACAGATAGTCTTCTACTTATCCATGAATGTTGGTATATTTAAGGAAATAAACCGAACCTCAACTATCTCAAAGCTAAATGGAAAGAAGAAAATTCCTTCAACTAGGGGTGGGTTTAACAGCTGCAAGCCTATTTACACCTGCATTTGTTAAATCCAACCCTTTAATTATACCAAACAAGTTACCGCTCTGGCGTGGCTTTAATCTGTTAGAGAAATTTAATGGAGACCATAACCAACCTTTTAAAAAAGAAGATTTTCAAATGATGGCCAAATGGGGTTTTAACTTTGCCCGTTTACCAATGTCATACCACTGCTGGTCAAAACCTGATAATTGGCTTCAAATGGACGAAAATGTGTTGAAAGAAATAGATCAGGCAATTGACTACGGAATTAAATACAAGATTCATGTTAACCTTAACCTCCATCGTGTCCCGGGTTATTGTGTTAATCCACCGGCAGAGCCACTTAATTTATGGAAAGATGAGAAGGCTTTAGAAGCTGCTGCCTTCCATTGGCAAACCCTGGCCAAACGATACAAGAGGATCAATAGTAAGAAATTGAGCTTCGATCTGATTAATGAGCCTTCAAATGTTGAGGAGCCAGATTACGTGCGGGTAGTTACACGGATTGTTAATGCCATCCGGCAAGAAGATCCTGATCGATTAATTGTTATTGATGGACTCCATTATGGAACTAAACCCGTATTTGGGGCATCCGACTTAAATGTTGGACAAAGTACCCGGGGATACGGACCTATGCAGGTAAGTCACTATAAAGCATCCTGGGTTAAAGCAGATTGGCCTGTTCCAACCTGGCCTTTAAATCCAGAAAGCAACGACAAGTGGGATAAAGATCGGTTAAAACTGGAAATATTTGATCCCTGGAAAAAGCTAATGGACCAGGGCGTAGGAGTACATGTTGGCGAATGGGGAGCATACCAGCATACTCCTCATGATGTATCGCTTGCATGGATGAAAGATAATCTGGAAATATGGAAGGAAAATGGCTGGGGCTGGTCGCTATGGAATTTGCGTGGTAGTTTTGGTATTCTTGACAGCGAGCGGCAAGATGTAGAATATGAAGATTACAATGGCCATAAGCTAGATCGTAAAATGCTGGAGCTGCTACAGCAATATTAAGATAAGTATTAAGATAGGTTGCTATACTAACACAGATTCCTTAAAATACCTGGCTTTATAATCCAATGGGGATAAGCCAGTTATTTTTTTGAAAACGCCTCTAAATGCTTTGTCATCTGAATAGCCAACTTCATTCATAACTTCATAAACGGTCTTATTTCCTTTTTCAAGTGTGCTTTTAGCAACTTCTACTTTTACTCTTTGCAAATATTCCACGGGAGTATTGCCAACTGCTTTAATGAATCGTCTGTCAAAATTTCTTCGGCTAATGGCAAGCTTTGAGGCAAGTTCCTCAAAGGAAATTTTCTCGCTTAGATTTTCTTCTATATAACTTTGTGCTTTACTAATAAGTTCATCGCCATGGTTTTTTTGTGTTCTGAAAATGTGAAAAGGCGACTGTGATGATCTTTCAATGTCAATTTGAAAAATCTTTGAGCAGATAATAGCTACCTCTCTGTTAAAATACTCTCCAACCAGAAAAAGTATCAGGTTCAAAAATGAATATCCACCCCCGTTGGTATATATTCCTCGTTCAGCGGTAATGAGCTTATCAATTTGAAGATTAATATTTGGAAACAACCGTCTAAAATCAGGCGCCAAATTCCAATGCGTGCAGCAACTCTTGCCATCCAGTAAGCCTGTGGCTGCGAGCAAAAATGCCCCGGAACACATTGAGGCAACTTCAGTACCACCCATATACTGTTCCTTTATCCATGCAATTAGAGAAGCATTGTTTTCCAGCAGATCAATGTCATAAGAAACAGAGGGGATGATCAGCAGATCAGTTTTTTCTATATCATTAATATTTATAGGTTTAATAGAAAAGAAACCGTCATCAACCTTTAACTCTGGCACAAATCCGGCTATCCTTACTTCCATCATGGGTTTGTTACCCATTTTTTGCCAAATGTCATTCGCGCGTGTTAGTATTTCAAATGAACCGGTTATGCTACTCAGGTTAATTTCCCCTTCAGGAACAACTATAGTCACTAGCTTCATGGTAAAAGTTTTTATTAAAGATACCAGATTCAGATCTTAATTTAAAACTCAGGTTCTCAATAGTATTGTGTTTCTCCAAAAAGGTTAATACGCCAGCAAACGACCGCAGGCAATAATTGCTACCCATACGGTGATCGAAACAAGGGCCGATATTTTTGTGGAAAACGGAAGTTCTTGATTTTGGGCGTCAGATTTAGGTTTGAATAAGAGTTTATGAAACACCAATACAATAAGGGCTGCAATTATCAGCAAAGCCATTTTTAGCCAGAATGTTGGGTCTATACCAAGGGTTTTTGAATTGGTCATGAATAATAACATTCCAGAGGGTATAACCAACAGCAATGCTTTTCTTGACCAGGGAAGCAAATGGCAGGATAAGCCGAATATGGAAAGGCTTTTTGAAAAACCCAGCAACCGCAGGTCGAACATAAATGCAGCGCCCACTAAAATTACAATTCCTGTGATGTGTACAATTTCCAAAGCCGGGTACAACCACAAGGATTGACGAATAGCAGCCGCCAAGGCTGTATTTTCTAACCAGCTGAGGAGATCAGATATAAACAAAGGCACAGCTATCGCAATTCGTATTTTACACTGTCTACAAATATCCTTTCTGCCCTCATTTCTGTTTTTTTAGTTTTATGAGGATAAGCAACCAACCTTACTTCTGTCCCCTTTTTAATCATATCAGCAGTTAGCCCACGATCTGTCATGCGGCTGGTAGGGGCTAAATAAACTGTCCATAATTGTTTTTTGTATTTTACTTTAGCCAAGGCATGCGGATTTTCATATACCGACTCTTCAATTGTGGTTTTAAAATCCAATACTTTTTTTTGATCATAATCAGCCCAACCATGGTGGAAAGCTGTGAAGGAAACGCAGAGCAAACAAAAGATTGCCAGCGAAATGCTTTTAAAATAATTCATAACCTGCAGATTTAATGATAGTTGAATATACCAAAAAAAATCCTTTGATCAAATAGCTTCTACAGGGAGCTTCGAACTTCCAGCTTCCATGGATTCTCAACTGTGTTAATCCCTTTTGTTTTGATCAGCTTTGCCATGGTCTTTCCCATCAGCTTAAAGTCGGTAGAAAGTGTCGTGATCCCACCGGCAAGAAGCTCTTTAAGGGGGGTATCATTGTAAGATATGATCCCAAAATCAGTACCTGCGGTAAGCTGTTGAGCAGTGGCCTGCTTCAAAAGATCCACCAGGTCCCTGTCATTCACCACAATAAATAAATCACCTTTTTCTATTGTTCTTGTGGTAGTCACAGAAAGATAGTCGTGGCCAAACCCATACTTGCTGCAAAACACTTTAAGACCATCATAACGCTCCAAAGGCTCCTTTTCTTCCTTTTGAATCATATAAATGTGCCTGTATTTGCGAATCAATTCTATGGCTGATTCCAAAGCCTCGTAGGTATCTGTTTCAAAATTCTGTGCCACCGATGAATATTTTCCTTTCAAATCTGCATGGAAATGGTCCAGCAAAAACACCCTGCCCGATAAAGATTCCAACAGCGGTTCAATTCCCTGAAACTTTCCCGACATGATGATGTAATCTGTATACTTGTTATTGGCATCATTTACCAACGTTTCAAAAACCTTTCTGTTGTAATTATGAAAATACAGATCAACTGTGGCGCTATTCCCAGCCGATTCCACAAAAGAGTTGAACAGGTCTTCTTTAAATTCATTGAATTCATTGAAGAGCAGGAATATATGATGTCCTGTCTGAATTTTGGTGCTCTTCACAAAATAACCAACCCCGTGGTTGGATGCAATAATACCTTTTGACATCAGTTCGCGTAAGCCCGCAAACACTGTGTCACGCGATAGGCCATACTCAGTTCTGAAATCATTGATAGAAGGTATCCTGTCTCCATTCTTGTATTCCTCTGTGCCTATTCGATCAATCACATGGCTTACTACAAGTTTATATTTTGATTTATTTTCTTTCACGTTTGGTGTATTGCTGGCAAATATAGTTACTTGCCAGACAAACATCGTAAATAAAAAATAAAAAAATCGTACCAGTTCGTACCAGTTGTAAAATATTTATATATTTGGAGACCAAACCACACACAATGAAACACTATTTCTTATTAAGCATCGGCATTACCACTGCTCTTTTTACCGATAGCATGGCACAAACCACTGGTGTTAACCAGAATGTCCAGCTAACCCAAAGCCTTAAAGCAAACATAAATGACACTTTCTGGAGTCCTAAATTCGAGCTTTGGAGAACCACAACTGCCAACGATGTGCTGAATAAGTTCGAAGGACAACACCTGCCTGCAAAAGAACAGGAAAGTAATAATGTGTTTAACAATTTCGATAAGATTGCCCAGGGAAAAAAAGGAACAGGCAGTCATGCAGGTTTGCCCTGGTTTGACGGCTTGATCTATGAAAGCATTCGCGGAATAGGTGATCTCACCATTCAGCATCCCGATCCAATATTACAGGCACGACTTGATGGGTATATAGATCGTATCTATGCTGCTCAAAAGGCCGATCCCAACGGATATATCAATACCTATACCGATCTAATGGAACCAACCCATCACTGGGGAGATAACGGTGGGCTTTTACGTTTTCAACACGATGTTTACAATGCAGGTATGCTCATAGAGGCAGGCGTTCACTATTACAATGCCACAGGTAAAACCAAACTGCTCGAAGTTGCTACCCGTTTTGCAAATTACATGAGCAACCTGATGGGGCCTATTCCTAAAAGAAACATTGTACCAGCCCACTCCGGGCCAGAGGAAGCGGTTATGAAATTATACTGGCTATATAAAAACAACCCTGGTCTTAAAAAGAAAATGGAGGTTCCGGTAAATGAAAAGGCTTATTATGATTTGGTAAGGTTCTGGATCGAAAATCGTGGTAACCACATCAACTACCCGCTTTGGCAAACCTGGGGCAACGACAAATCAGAAAAGTGGATCAAGGATCAAAAATATAAAGAAGGAGCGGTAACCAATGCCACTCGCCCTACCTGGGGCGATTATGCACAAGATTCCATATCTGTTTTCAAACAGAAAACCATAGAAGGTCATGCTGTGCGTGCCACTTTACTAGCTACAGGTATTACAGCCGTTGCTTTGGAGAGCCATGATCCTCAGTACATACAAACTGCAGATCAGCTGTGGAACAATATGGTTGGCCGCCGTATGTTTGTAACTGGCGGTGTCGGTGCCATTGCGCACGACGAGAAATTCGGGCCAGATTATTACCTTCCAACTGATGCCTATCTCGAAACATGTGCAGCTGTAGGTGCAGGATTTTTCAGTCAGCGTATGAATGAACTAACCGGCGATGGAAAATATATGGATGAGTTTGAACGCGTGCTGTATAACAACGTACTTACTGGTGTGTCTCTTTCAGGCGACCAGTATACCTATCAAAATCCACTCAATGCACATGATCATTCAAGATGGGCATGGCATTCTTGCCCATGCTGCCCACCTATGTTCTTAAAAATGGTTTCTGAACTTCCAAACTACATCTACGCATCTTCGGGCGATCGTTTGTTTGTAAACATGTTTATCGGTAGTGATGCCAATATCCGCCTGCCTGGCAAAACCTTAATCGCCATTTCACAGAAAACCAATTACCCATGGGAAGGAAAGATTAGCCTAACTGTAAATCCTGAAAAGGAATCGGCCTTTAGTTTAAGCCTCCGCATTCCAGGATGGGCAAGGGGGAAAGAAAATCCTTACGATCTCTACCGTTCCGATCTGCCTTCGTCATATACGCTGCTTGTAAACGGCAGCCCTGCCAAAGCCACAATGGAAAATGGTTATGCTGTAATCAGCCGCAAATGGAAAAAAGGTGACCAGGTGGAACTCCAGCTGCCTATGAAACCGCGTTTTGTTACTGCAAATAATCAAGTAAAAGACTTAAGAAACAGCGTAGCAATAGCGTCAGGACCTATCGTTTATAGCCTCGAGGCAGCAGATAACACTAATGTTGAACAGTTGCAGATCGATACTACTGCAGCATTGCAATCGCAATACAAAAACAACCTGCTAAAGGGTGTGAATGTGGTTACGGGCAAAACAGCTGACGGCAAAACTTTTACCGCTATCCCTTACTATGCTGTTGGAAACAGAGTCGCAAAAGGCTATAAAGTTTGGCTGCCGCTTCCTCAAACTGCACGAATTAAGGTAGATGTCGGTCAAATTCAAAATAAATTAAGCCCGCTGATCTACGGTTCAAATATTGAAGATGTGAACCACGAAATCTACGGAGGCTTTTACGACCAGCGCATATTCGGCGAGAGCTTTGAAGAACCTTCCACTGGTGTAAATCATAACCAATGGAAAAGGTTTACGGGCTATTGGACGGCAAAAGACGGTGCGGTTGCCATTATCCCTGGCAGAAACACAAATAGTGAAGTATTCATGACCGGTTCGCATCTAATAGGTGTAGAGCCAGATCATAGTGCCAAATTGATCTATGAGCCAAAAGAAGTAAGTAACGGGACCGTTCAAGCCGAGATCAGGTTTACCGGAAAAGGAGAAAGTGGTGCCCTGCTGGTTCGGGTAGCCAATGCAGGTGTAGGTGATGATGCTTTTGATGGGTATGAGATCAGCCTGAGCAGAGACGGTAAAAAGATAGCCCTTGGAAAGCACCTGCAAAACTTTGAATCACTCAAAGAAGCAGCTGCTAGTTTTGATCCTGAAACATGGAATAAAGTAAAGGTGGTACTAAAAGGATCCGAGATTGAAGTTTTCCTTAATGGACAACAGATGCTTTCCTTTAAGGATGAGCGTAACCCCTTGCTTAAAGGAAAGATAGGTTTGCGTACCTGGAGATCGCCAATGGAGTTCAGGAATATCTCCATACAAGAAAACGGAAAAACAGAACCACTCAGCCTTGTAAATGCCGCCAATGAGCAGGTGAGCTATAATTGGGATATCATCAGTTCAGGACAAGTAAAAGCCAATTTTGAGCTCGACAGCAATGTAGCCTATAATGGAAAAAAATCGCAGGTTATCACCTTTGCAACGGGTACCGGAAAAGTAGGAGTAGCCAACAGGAGTTTAAAC